>NZ_QVLV01000002.1:432372-589072 GCF_003435485.1 Eisenbergiella massiliensis | reverse complement strand
AAAGAGAATCTGAAAGCCTTGATTTTACTGGCTTAGAGATTCCGAGAGACTATCATTATTCTAGGAGGAAACAATTATGAGCAAAACTGTGAAGCCCTCCGTAAGGAGACATATCTCCAGGGATGTTTTTACCTTCAAGGCAGTGGGCTATCCCTTGATATTCCTGTTTGCCCTGGTATGTCTGATACCGTTTCTGATTGTAATTGGCTCCTCACTGACCTCGGAGAACTATATTATACGAAACGGCTATAGTATTATTCCAAAGGAACTGTCACTGGAAAGCTACAAAACGATTTTCCAAAGCCCCATGGCAATACTCAGGGCCTATGGCGTTACCATATTTGTCACCCTGGTTGGTACGGCACTGAGCGTATTTCTGAATACAATGGCAGGTTACGTACTGCAGAGAAAAGATTTTGAATGGAGAAACCGTCTTTCCTTTTTTTACTTTTTCACAACATTGTTCAGCGGCGGGCTTATGCCATGGTACATTTTATGTGTTAAATATCTGGGGCTGAAGGACAGCATCTGGGCCATGATCCTGCCGGGGATTGTCTCGGTATGGAATATCCTGCTGGTGAAAGGCTTTATGGCAGGCATTCCTTTTGAAATGACAGAAGCCGCAAAAATTGACGGCGCGGGAGACTTTTCTATTTTTATGAAGCTGATATGGCCCTTGTCAAAACCGGTGGTTGCCACCATTGGGCTGTTTACGGCGCTGACCTATTGGAATGACTGGTATAATTCAATGCTGTTTATCAATAATGATCATCTCTACAGTCTTCAGTACCAGCTGTATAAGCTGATTAATGATGCAAAGGAACTGCGGAAAATTGCGGCTGAGTCAGGCATGGTGGTAGATACGGTACCCATTGAATCTATGAAAATGGCATTGACCGTCGTGGTAACCGGGCCGATTATCCTGCTTTATCCTTTTGTACAGAGATATTTTATCAAGGGACTTACACTGGGCGCAGTGAAGGGATAAAAAAATAAATAAAGTGGAGGATTTGAAATGAAAAAAGCAAAAAAATTCCTGGCCCTGCTTTTGGCAGGTGCGTGTGCATTGACATCGCTGGCAGGCTGCGGAACACAGAAAACGGAAGGACAGGCTGCTGCCACCGAGGGCGGGACACAGCAGGAAGGAGCCGCAGAGGGCGCAATGACCTACAACGGACAGGATGTATCTGAGCCTGTGGAGCTGGTAATGTATTATATCGGTGACAAAACGGAAGATGAGGGACTGGTGCTTGAAGAAATTAACAAAATTCTGAAAGAGAAGATTAATGCAACTCTTGTTTTAAAAAATATGTCTCTCAGTGATTATTCCACCAAATATGCGCTGACTATTGCAGGGGGAGAGAGCATTGACCTGATTTATACCTCTACATGGGCATTCTATCAGTCAGAGGCAAATAAGGGGGCGTTTGCGGAAGTAACGGATCAGGTGCTCAATGATTACATGCCTTTGCATCTGGAAAATCAGGCTGAGGCTTCCTGGGGACAGGCCAAAATAGGAGGCAAGGTATATTTTGTGCCCTGCAATATGGCGAATGTAAGTGCGGATGCCATCCTGATCCGTGGGGATCTGAGAGAAAAATACGGCATGGATCGGTTGGAAAACCTGGATAATCTGGAAGAATATTATACAGCGGTAGCTAATGATCCGGATTCCGGTGTATCATTTGCTTACGATGCATCGCAGAACAATGACAGAAATAAAGCTATTTTCCTTCAGGCTAAAAATGACTGGGTAAGGCTGGAAGGTGCCCTTGTAAACTATATTTCCTATAAATATTCAGAAGATTTTACAGCAGATGATCTGTTATGGATGTATGGGACACAGGAGTATCTTGATTTTGCAAAACAGATGAAAGAATGGGCGGACAAAGGATTCTGGTCCAAGAGTGCAATTGCAAACGCAACGGATGTCAAGGAAGCCTTTATTAACGGAACAAGTGCATCTTTCTCACAGAACCTTGGAACCGTGGGTGCAACGGCATCCGAGGTGGAGCAGAACCATCCGGAATGGAAGCCTGAGGTATGTGATCTGACGCCTGATGCACATCGGTTTCTGGCAGCTTATACGGGTGACGGCGTGGCTGTCCTGGCAAATTCAAGAAATCAGGCCCGTGCTTTTATGGCGCTGGATCTGCTGAAGTTTGATAAAGATTTGTATTATCTGGTGCGTCACGGAATCGAAGGAAAGCATTATGAGGTGGCTTCTGAGGGATTTTGGAAGCCCGGCGCAGAAATGAGCAGTAATCCTTATGGCAACGGCTTTTCCTGGGGCTTTAAAAATTCTATGTATGATATGACAAGGGAAGATACCTTTAAGGATCAGTACGAAATCGGTGAAATATGGAAGGAGAAAGCGTTGGAAGGCCCTACCGCAGCATTTTCCTTTGATGACAGCAATGTAAAGAATGAGCTCGCAAATCTTCAGAGCGTTTATACCCAGTATGTGCCGCTGCTGGATTTGGGATTGGTAGATGATGTTGAGAAGACATTGGATGAGTTCAATAAACAGGCGGAAGCCGCCGGACTTCAGAAGATAATGGACGAAGCAAAAACACAGGTGGCAGCGTATCTGGAAAATTTAAAATAAGCAGTCTGAAAAAACAGGCATGTGGGATGTTGGCCGGCGGGAGACTACGCCGGTTTACATCCCTATATTGCTTATCTATGAGGCTGCTTACCGGGGAAAAGGATTATAAAAAAGAAGGAGAATATATATCATGACCTACACAAAGCCCTGGGAACAGGGAGCACTGAAGGTAACGGAAAACGGCAGATATTTCAGCTGCGGGGATACCCCCTTTTTCTGGATGGGAGATACCGCCTGGCTGCTGTTTCACCGGCTGACGGAGGAAGAAACCCGGAATTATCTTAGAAACCGAAAAGAGCTTGGGTACAATATAATCCTTGCGGATTTCCTTCACAGCCCGGAACAGGAAAATTGCGCCGGGGATGCAGCGCTGGTAAACGGTGATTTCAACAGGATTAACAGGGACGGCGGTTTTTGGAAGCATGTGGATTCAGTCATACGAATAGCGGAGGAACTGGGACTTTATATGGGGATCCTGCCTGTCTGGGGAAGCAACATCGTCGCCGGGGGCAGCCTGAATGAAGAGAATCTGGATACCTATATGGATTTTATCCTGGACAGGTATCACGATGCGTCCAATATCGTATGGATTGTGGGCGGCGATGTGAGAGGGGATGTGAATCCCGGCCTGTTTGAAAGAATGGGACAGAGAATGAAGCAGGATAATCCCGGACGCCTGGTAGGATACCATCCCTTTGGCAGGACCAGTTCCTCCCTTTGGTTTCATGAAGCAAAATGGCTGGATTTCAACCTGTTCCAGTCGGGGCACCGCCGGTATGATCAGACGGAGCTTGGCGCATGGGATGACAATGCTGCAGCGGAGGGCTGCTTCGGGGAGGACTGCTGGCGGTATGTGGAACGTGACTATGGGAAAAAACCGGCAAAGCCGGTACTGGACGGAGAACCCTCCTATGAATGGGTGGTGCAGGGGCTGCATGATAAAAAACAGCCCTACTGGAAGGCTGCGGATGTGCGCCGGTACGCTTACTGGAACGTGTTCGCCGGCGCAGCGGGCCATACCTACGGCCATAATTCCATCATGCAGTTTTATGATAATCTGTCGGAGGAAGGGGCTTTCGGCGCCAGGTATCTGTGGTCGGATGCCGTACATCATCCCGGCGGCGCGCAGATGATACATCTGAAGCGGCTGATGCAGTCCGTGGACTTTACCCACGGCAGGCCGGCAGAGGATTATCTGTTGGAAGAACAGGGGGAAAAATACGATTATATCAGCGTATTTGCCGGAGAAGATTTTCTTTTTGCCTATACCTATACCGGCAGGACAATAAGTCTGTCCCTGGAACATTACCAGGGGAAAAAGCTGGGTGCCTACTGGCTGGATCCCGTAACCGGGCTGCAGACCTTTATCTGCGATGTGACAGGAAGAATGCAGATGGAATTCCGGCCGCCCGAAAGAGAGGACGGCACGGACGCCGTGCTGGTTATCAGGACATAAAAAGGGAGGGGCAGTCTGCTCCTCCACAGTTCCCCAACGCCTTACTCAGCAGCTGAGAGCCTTTTTTATCTCCATATACTTTTCCTTCCCGATGGGAATCTGGATCCCGTTCAGAAGGGTTGCCTGGTAACGGCAGATTTCACGGACATAATTTCTGTTCACCAGATAGCTTCGGTGAATCAGCAGAAAGGGAGGGCGGTACAGCCTGTGCAGCGTTATGCGGACCGGAAATGCGGATTCCGCCGTGAAGATGTGGCAGATTTTGTTGTCTGATTTAATATAGAGGATTTCCGCAGGAAAGATATAATGTATTCTCCCGTTCAAATCCCTGAGGGACATTTTGGTTTCGGGTTCGGCGGACAGAGGCTGCGCCGGTACGTTTACAATGCTTTTTCCGGCATCTGCCAGACCGCCGTTATTCCTTGCCTGGGGCCTGCTGTGGGACATGTTCGCATGAACCAGAAGAAGCCTTTCCCCGGCCTGCCTCCAGACAAAGGTAAACACTATTTTCGAGGCGGACAGCAACCGGCCGTCCATGTAAGCCGTAATGGAAAAACAGCCGCAGATTACCCACACACAGCGTTCATGGGAAACAACGGCGTATTCTTCCTGGGATATTGCCTCGCTAACTTCCGGCTCCGGGCTGAGCGGCCCCGGGCTTACAGGCCCTGGGCCATTCTGTATAAGTAAGGGATCGTAATCCCCAATCTGGACAAAGCTTCCGTCCAGCTGCTTCATAAAGGAATCAGACTGTCTGCTTACCAGCAGACGTATCATATCCTGTGTTTTATCTATGATATCCTGCTCTTTAAATCTCTGGTACCTCATACAATAATTCCTTCCTTATTTCCATATAACGGTCAATGTTATTATAATGCGCTATTCCATATTATGTAAATGCGAAATTTAATTTTTATGCTTATCCGCGCAATGAAAATCCGATTTCGAATAATAATTTCCAATTGCGCTTAAACAACCGTTATCCGGCAAAGATTTCCCGTTCATTCACTTATTATGCACTTTCGAATAAGATAGGGTAAATGGTTATGAACAGGAGGGGAAGAGCTTGGTACAGTTATGTAAATACTGGGGTTTCATCCTGGCTTCCTACGCTGCGTTTATCATATATGGCTTTAAGGCATGCAGATATTCCCGGGAAATACTTGGCATGCCTGTTTTTACCAGGGGACGCGGTATCATGGTTCCCGCGGCCGCGTTGGCGGTGCTTTGGATGGTAGTATTTTCCGGCATTCCCATGATTGTTGTTTATATATTCCTGTACAGTCTGCTTTCGCTTTATTTTCTGCTGGCTTTTCAGAACAGCCTTTCGGTTGCGCTGTTTGCCAGCAGTATTTATCTGTTCCATACGGCAGATTTATATATGCTGCTGTTCGGGGTTTTTTCAATGATCTGCAGGATACGGTCCATGGAAAGCTTCCGTGGCAGCTATTTGTATCCTGCGCTGATATTGCTGGTAGCCCTGGCGTCCACCATATCCCTGGAGGTTTTCCGAAGGACCATTTCCCAGGATGCCATACAGAAATTAATCAGCAACAGGAACCAGCTCTATTTTACTACCACATCCCAGCTGCTTATTGATGCATATCTGTTTATTTTAAGCATTGCTTTCGATGGAAACCCGTACACCGGGCTGATGCTTCTTTTTTTCGTGGTCACTTCGGTCCTTTTATTCGGCGCATTTTATACTTCCTTCATCCATGCGGTTAAAATGAGCATTCTGGAGGTGTATGAGACAAAGTCCAGAGAACTGGAACAGCTGCTGGAACAGACCAATCGGGACATTGGCGAGCTGAAAAGCGAAGCCTATACGGATGTGCTGACCAATACGTCAAGCCGCAGGTACGGATTGCTGGCGCTCCAGAGGGCGCTGAAGGAAAAGAAAAAGCTTTGTGTATGCATGATCGATCTGGATGGGCTGAAATATGTAAATGATACTTTGGGGCATCAGGAAGGAGACCGCTATCTCACGGCGGTAGCTAGAGTGCTTCTGGAACTGTTTGAAAGAAAAAATGTGAGCAGGCTGGGAGGAGATGAATTTCTTGTCCTGCTTCCGGACAGAAACGAAGAGGAAGCTGAATTGTTGATGCAGGAGGTTAATAAAAGGCTGGCTCAGTTTTTCCTGTGGCCGGATAAAAAAATCTGTCCCATTGTCAGCTACGGTATTGCCGATGCGCAGAAGCTGCCATTCTGTTCCGTTTCCGACCTTCTCCATGCGGCGGATGAAAAGATGTATGAAATGAAAAAACACCGAAAAAAGGCTGATTAAGGAATGGGGAAAGGACGGGAAAATTCATGGCGGAGCGCAGAGAGGTGTGTTATACTTTTCCATAATAAGAACAGAAGCTGCGAAGAAACAAAACAGCTGCAATAAAGAAAGGAAATACACCTATGGATGAAAAACCCATGAAAACCGCCGTGGTAGGCTGCGGAGCGATCAGCGATATCTATCTCACCAATATGATAAACCGCTTTGATATTCTGGAGGTTGCGGCCTGCTGTGCGAGAAATCCGGAGCATGCCGCCCGGAAAGCGCAGCAGTACGGAATAAAGGCCTCCACCTATGAGGAAATCCTGGCGGACGAGTCCATTGAACTGATTGTTAATCTTACTCCGGCTCCGGCGCACTATGAAATTATCAAAAAGGCTCTTGAGGCAGGAAAACATGTATACACGGAAAAGAGCATGACCGTCAGCCTGGAGGAGGCCGCGGAGCTGGTCAGGCTTTCGGAGGAAAAAGGCCTGTACCTTGGTTCTGCGCCGGATACCTTTCTTGGTTCGTCCTTCCAGACCGCCAGGAAGGCGATTGATGACGGCCTGATCGGGGAAATCACCTCCTGTACCGTGGCTGCTAACCGGGATCTGAATTTCCTGTGCAGCATCAGTTCCTTCCTTCTCATGCCTGGCGGAGGAATCTGTTACGATTACGGCGTGTATTACCTGACCGCGCTTGTGAGCATACTGGGAAGCGTCAGGCGGGCCTGCGGCATTGTCCGCAATCCCTATCCGCTGCGTACAAACTGCAATCCGTCCAGTCCTGATTTCGGGAAAGAAATGATTCATAAAAATGAAAGCCAGGTATCCGCAGTGCTGGATTTTTCGGACGGCTTTACCGGCACTTTCCAGTTGAACGGGGACAGCATTATTTTTGACCAGGCGGGAATTACCATCTACGGAACCAGGGGAATTCTCAGGCTTCCCGATCCGAACCAGTTCGGCGGCGAGGTTTTATATCTCCCGGCCTCCTTTGATTTTGCAAATCCTCCCAAACCGCAGAGCCTTCCTGACATATTCGGCTTTTCGGATAATTCCAGAGGAATCGGCCCTGCAGAAATGGCCCATGCCATCCGGGCAGGAAGGCCCTGCCGCGCGGGGAAGGAAATGGCTTATCATGTGCTTGAAATCATTACGGCAATCATGAAGAGCAGCGAAACAGGCTCCTTCTGTGAAATTCATTCCTCCTGTGAACGCCCAAGGCCGTTAAAACCGGAAGCCTTAAACGGCGTCTTCAGCCTGGATTAAACCTTGTCCCAAAAGACATATATCCGGTAAGCCTCCCGGCAGCTTCGGGCTAAGTTCTGCCCGGAATCGAAATTATGCAAACCGAATCTGAAGTTTTGTCGATATACTTTTTGCCGCATAATTACTATAATAAATGTATGGACTGTCCCGCCCGGCTCAGGCTGCCGGGACGGATATGGAAAAAGGAGGAGAGGTATTATGCAGACAAGGGAAGAATTACTGCAGCACAAAGAGATTGATGAGGGGATGCTGAAGGCCGCGTATGACAAAGCGGCGGAGCTGATCAAAACGGCCACAGCCGAGTTCACGGAAAAATTTCCGCCGTCCGCCAGCGTAAATCATTTTTACCAGCCGGGAAGCAATTATGAGTGGACGCCGGGCTTCTGGACCGGCGAGGTATGGCTGGCTTATGAAAAGACAGGCGATGAAGCTTTGAAGAAAACCGCAGAGATTGAGGTGCAGGATTTTTACAGGAGAATAAAGGAAAAGGACGGCGTAAACCATCACGATATGGGCTTTTTATACTGTCCCTCCTGTGTGGCTGCTTACAAGCTTACCGGAAATGAGACCGGAAAGGAAGCGGCGATCATGGCTGCCGACAATCTTATGACCCGCTTTCACGAAAAAGGCCAGTTCTTCCAGGCATGGGGGACGCTGGGAGACGAGAACAATTACCGTCTGATCATTGACTGCCTGCTGAACATGCCGCTTCTTTTCTGGGCCGGAGAGGTGACCGGAAACGGAGAATATGCAAAAAAAGCGGAAGCACATATCAAGACTGCAATGAAGAATATCATCAGAGAGGATCATTCCACATATCATACCTTTTTCTTTGATGTGAATACGGGTGAACCGAAAAAGGGAGTTACCCATCAGGGCTACCGCGACGGCTCCGCCTGGGCCAGAGGACAGGCCTGGGGCATCTATGGCTCCGCGCTTGCCTACAAATTCCTGCGGGATGATGAATATGCCGATATTTTCTGCAAGGTAACAGATTATTTCCTGGAGCATCTGCCCAAGGATATGGTCCCTTATTGGGATTTTGACTTCTGCGACGGCAGCGAGGAGCCCAGGGATTCCTCTGCGGCGGCGATTGCGGCCTGCGGCATGCTGGAAATGAGCAAATACCTGCCGGAAGAAAAGGCGGCTTACTATACGGGAATGGCCAGACGGCTTCTGTATGCGCTGGTAATGGAATGTGCGGTTACCGATCCTGCACAGTCCAACGGACTGCTGTTTCACGGAACCTATGCAAAAAGCTCTCCCTACAACACCTGCCCCAACAACGGCGTGGATGAATGTGTGATCTGGGGCGACTATTTTTACATGGAAGCGCTTACCAGGCTTTCCCGCGACTGGGAACCTTACTGGTATTGATTGCGTACTGCGGGGACAGAAAGGACAACGGGCTGAAGGCGGCGCGCTTTCGGCCTCCCGAATCTGACGGCAGCCATTAGCTGCCTGCCCGCGCAAGCGGGCGGATAGGAGCGGAAAAAAATGACATTGGATCAATATTTTGACAGACCGGATTCCTGCTATTTTGTGCCGGATCCGGGAAAACTGGCGGCTTACTGCCGGGAAAACTGGGAAGAGGACGTAAACCATATCCTACGCATTGCGGACGAGGTATGTGAAAACACCTTCCTCTTTGACTTAAGCTGGGATATGGAGCGGACCTATGAGCCTGTGACCTTTCCGGAGGATATCGACTGGAGCTTCACACCTTCGGGAGATCCGGAATTTGTCTGGCAGTTTAACCGCCACAGATATTTCATCTGTCTGGGACAGGCCTGGAGGCTGACCGGAGATGAAAAATACGTAAAGGGCTTTCTGCGGCTGATAAATGACTGGATGGACCGGGTGCCCCTGAATGAAAAGACCGGAACCGGACCCTGGCGCATGCTGGAAACCGGGCTGCGGGGAGAGACGTGGACGAAGGCCATCCGCTATTTTAAGGACAGCAGCCTGATAACGGAGGATTTTCTGGAACGTTTTGCAGCCTGCCTGCGCCTCCATGCACAAAGGCTTGTGGAAAAGGGCGGGGATGCCAGGCTGCAGAGCAACTGGTGTGTCCTGGAGAACAGCGGCCTGTTTGAAATTGCCATGGGGCTGCCTCAAACGGAGGAAACCGGACGCTGGGCGGCTCTGGCGCTTAAGCGTATCCGGGAGTCAGTTAAGGTGCAGGTTTATGAAGACGGCAGCCAGTGGGAGCAGTCGCCCATGTACCATAACGAAGTATATCACTGCCTTTGCTGCGTGATTTACCTGGCAAAAGCCAACGGCATACGGCTGGATCCGGCCATGGAGGATGCGGTGCACCGTATGGCGCTGGCCAATGTCATATGGAAAAAGCCGGATGGCTGCCAGTTTACCCAGGGAGATTCCGACGATACGGATTTGAGGGACAAGATCACCATGGGCGCATGGCTTTTCAAGGACCCGGTTTTGAAATATTCAGGCTTCCCGCGGCTGGATTATGAAAGCGCATGGGATTTCGGGTACGGAGCCGTCGCCGGCTATGACGCCCTTGCCTGCCTGCCGCCTGATTTTACTTCGGCGGCCCTTAAGGACAGCGGGAATTATTATCTTCGTGAAAGCTGGGAAAAGGATGCCAATCTGCTTCATTTTACCTGCGGGGCCATGAGCACGGGCCACTGCCATGGGGACAAGCTGCATGTGGATCTGGTGATAAACGGCGAGGATGTCCTGGTGGACGGCGGCAGATCTACCTATATGAATGTGCCCATCCGTTTTACCCTGAAGGACAATCCGGGGCACAATACAACAACGGTGGATGGAAAATCCTTCACGACTTTTGCGGATTCCTGGGAGACGGAGAAGCTGTCTCTTCCTGTGAACAGAAGCTTTCGTTTCGGAAAAACAGCTGATTTTGTGCAGGGCGGCCACCTGGGCTACATATCGGAGGGAATTTTCGTAAACCGCCGCGTTATCTGGATAAAACCGGACATATACCTGATTAACGATCAGTTTTACGCAGCGGGAGAGCATGAATACAGGCAGTTTTTCCATTTTGCGCCGGAAGGAAGGCTTCAGACAGACGGCAGCATGGCGGCCTTCCGTGGGAAAAAGAACGCAGCATATTTCCGTTTCCTTACGGAAGGGACTGTGTTGGAACAGGGGACGGGCATTACCTCCCGGCACTATAACCAATGGGAAGAAAACAGCTGCCTGACGGCCAGACTGAAAAAAGAAGGCTTTGCCAGCATGATTACGGTCATAAACGGCGGAGACGCCCTGACGGAACTTGCCAGGGCAGAGCTTCTGGAGGTCCGCAGCCATACCCGCCAGGTGAAGCTTGCGGATGATGAAGCGCAGGCGGTAAAAGTTACGGCGGGAGACAGAAGTTATGTGGTGATTCTGTGTCATAATGAGGTTTTCCATGGTTCGGATGCCGTCATTGCAGATAACTGCTTTGGCGCCGGAAATGTGTGTGTGTTCGATGTAACCGGCGTAAAAGAGGGAGAACGGGTTTACGGAGGAGAAGTACTTCATGTCTGAAAATGTGACATGGGGCATGGAAGATAAAAAAGGGGCTTGCATAAGCCTCTTTTTTATGGGCGGGAATAAAAAACGACTTATATGTCCGGATGCCGCAGCAGTTCAGCCCCGTCCGGGCTGTTATCCGGCCTGGACAATGGTATGGAAAATAATTACATTTGTACTGTTTTCAGTAAGAGTTTTGTGATAAAATCAATTATATATCATCAGAATGCCATTGCGGTAAAAAAATCTAAGGCGTGTGGAAGGAAGTAAGCGAAATGAAAAAGAACGGAAAAGCTTACCGGCAGCTTTATTTATCATATGCATTCATCTTTTTAATTCCGATTACTATGGGGATCCTGTTCTATTTTTATGCATATCGTGTAGCAAAGGATCAGGCGGATGCCTCTAACCGAAGCCTTATCCAGACAGTAAAGAATACCTGTGACAGGGAGCTGGGCTATTATGAAAATGCGTTGATCCAGCTGGCCCTGAATAAAAATGTGCAGCAGCTGTCCGCCGTGCGCGGGGAGTTCCGTTCTGATAATTCCTACCAGCTCTACCAGCTGCAGAACGAGCTTTCGGATCTGCAGGTCTCCATCAATAAAAACGGAAGCTTCTGCAAGGATATCATGGTTTACTTTAAGAACAGCGATAAGGTGGTTTCCTCCTTCGGCAATATGGATTTTTCCATGTACTGTGAGCTGTACTGTTTTGATGAGGGAGAGACTGCGGCCCGGGACAGGCTGAAAACCCACCTGTCTGAGTACCATTTCCGTGATTCCATCCGGATGGACAGTAAATGGACGGGAGGAAGGCCTGCCCTGCTTCTGACTATGACGAACCTGAAGGGAGACTTTGGGGAATCCTCCGCCATGATAGGAATGTGGCTGGATATGGAAGCGCTCAACAGCAGCATTGAGCTGGCGGCCTGGGAGTCCGGGCTGGACTGGATGATCATCAACCGGGAAGGCCAGATTATGAACAGACCGGAGGAATACAGCGATATTGCGATCAGCTATGATAATCTGGAACAGGGAGGGGACCAGAAAACGGAATGGAAGGGCGAGACTTATATCATAAGAACTGTTTTTTCCGATGTATTTGACTGGAAATATGTCCTTCTGATGCCGGAGAAGCTGATCAGCGGTTCGGCGAGCAAAATGAAAAATATTTTTGTCGTGGGTATTTTTGTCTGCCTGCTTACCGGCTTCTGGGCGGCATCCCGTATGATGAAAATCAATTATAACCCTCTGAAGGTGCTTCTTGAGGTATTCAGGAAGCATGATGAGGAGGAAGGCGCATATGTTGATAATGAATATCTGTATCTGAAGGAAAAAGCGATGCTGCTTCTGGAGGAACGCTCAGATTTCAAACAGCTGGTGAGCAGGAGCCAGGAGGTGGTGAAGCAGTATTACCTGACGGATCTGCTGATCAATGCCTATGATGAAAGCGGGGACACGCCGGACCGCGAGCTTATCTGCAGACAATTCAGGGAGGGAAGGAACCTGGTCCTGCTGTTCCTGGTAAAGGATGCGCCGAACCGGGGAGACAGCCAGGAGGAATACATACAGAAAAACAGTCTGCGTAAATTTATCATAGGCAATGTTTTCGGGGAAGGGCTGTCAGAAAGCTTCCGGCTGGAAAAGGTGGAGCTGGGAGATATGGTAGCCATGATTTTAAGCCTGGGGAAAGAAGATACGGCCTATGAGGAGCGCCTGGCGGAAATTGTAGAT
Source organism: Eisenbergiella massiliensis (assembly GCF_003435485.1). Lineage (NCBI taxonomy): Bacteria > Bacillati > Bacillota > Clostridia > Lachnospirales > Lachnospiraceae > Eisenbergiella > Eisenbergiella massiliensis. The sequence continues at coordinate 576,231 of NZ_QVLV01000002.1, read as the reverse complement.
GCCATGCAGAAGTTTATTTATGACAATTTTAATTTCCGCGTGGCCGTCCTGGCGGGAGAACCCCACAATGGGCTGGAAGGAGTGCATCTGTCCTGGCTGGAGGCAAAGGAAGCGGAGGAATTCGTGTCCGTGCTGGATCCAGACTTCATCAGCTACCGGGAAATCCGCAACAGCTCCCATAAAAAGTACGATTATCCCACCGAGCAGGAGGAACGCATCATCTCGGCGGTGAAAAACCACAACAGCCAGCTTGCCGTATCCTATATAAATAAAATACTGGATGTGAATTTCCTGGAAATCAAAGCATCCCCTGAAATGTTCAAATACCTTTTATATGATTTAATCGGTACTCTGATGAAGGCCGCCCAGGAGGTAGGAGAGCCTTCCGATAAGGAGCTTGGCCTGAATGAAATATCCATCAAGCTTCCGCTGGATAAAATCAAGGACAAATTTTCCGCAGCAGTGGAAGAATTATGCCGTACCCCTGAAATACAGGGCAGCGGATACAGCCAGAACCAGCAGCTGTGCCAGAAAATACAGGAATATATCCAGGAAAATTTCAGCAATCCCGACCTGAATATATCCCAGACAGGGCTGTATTTCCATATGACGCCCGCCTATTTGTCTTCAATTTACAAAAAATGCACAGGGGACAGCCTTTTGAAGTTTATCAATCAGACCCGTATTGATGAAGCGGAGAGGCTTCTGGCGGAAGGAATCAGCGTTGTGGAGGCGGCGGAGCGGGTTGGTTTCCGCGACAGCTCCACTTTTATCAGGACTTTCAAGAAATTTACAGGCGCCACGCCCGGGCAGCTGAAAAGCGGCAGGTAGTTTTTTCTGAAAAAGCAGATAGATTTAATAAATCATCAATAAAGGTTGATAAGATCATTCGATTTTGTCAACCTTTTTTATGTTTTGTCTATATAAAATGTATAGAGACATATGTAAAATGAACAAAAAGACATGCAAGATGCATAAATAGCATAAAGGCCATGTTCTTTCGAAAATTAAGATAGCAAATATCTTAAAAACATTATGAAGGAGGAAGTTTTATGAGAAGAAATCTGAAAAAGCCGGTTGCATTACTGACAGCGGCACTGACGGCGGCATCCCTGCTGGCAGGCTGCGGCAGCTCCGCAGGGGAGAGCACCGATGCAGGAGCACAGGTGAAGGAAACCTCTAATGCAAATGAAGCTGCGGAAACGACAGCAGGAGGTTCGGATGCAGAAGAGGCGGCTGCGCCTGCAGAGGTTACATATCCCCTTGCTGAGGGAGGAACCCTTACCTACTGGCTTCAGCTCAATCCTAACGTATCCGCTAACTTTACTAATTTAGGAGAAACAGAACTGGGCAAGGCATGGCAGGAGCAGACCGGTGTTACGGTAGAATTCCAGCATCCGGCGTCCGGACAGGAAAAAGAACAGTTCAACCTGATTGTTGCGGACGGAAGCCTTCCTGATATTATGGAATGGCAGTGGGTGAAGCAGTATCCCGGCGGACCGGAAAAGGCAATCAAGGACGGCGTTATTATTCCTTTGAACGATATCTTTGACCAGTACTGCCCGAACATTAAAAAGTATCTGGCAGAAAATCCTGAGGTTGACAAGATGATCAAGACGGATGACGGAAATTACTTTGCATTCCCTTTCATCCGCGGCGAGGATAAGCTCTGCTATACCGTAGGCGGCTTTATCCGTCAGGACTGGCTGGATGAGCTTGGCCTGGAGGTTCCTACCACCGTTGACGAGTGGCATGAAGTCCTGACCGCATTCAAAGAGAAAAAAGGTGCGGAAGCTCCTCTTTGCTTTGACTGGACAAACTTCAAGGATTCCAACCCCATTGCATTTGCATTTAAGGTTGGTACCGCAAACGGCACACAGTTCATTCTGGACGATGAAGGCAAGGTTGCCTTTGCTCCCGCTCAGGAGGGTTACAAGGAATATCTGATGACACTGAACCAGTGGTATGAAGAAGGCCTGATCGACAGGGATATCGCAACCCTGAACGGTGATCAGGTAACTGCGAAGATGACAAGTGACAAGGCCGGCGCATCCGTAGGCTGGGCAGCAAGCCGTATGCAGCTGTTCATGACCAGCGCACAGCAGACCAATCCTGAATACACCCTGGTTGCAACCCCCACCCCTACCACGGAAAAGGGAGCAACACCGGAATACGGCTATGTGGAAAATCAGTTCCCTGATGTTGCCGCTGCAATTACATCCAGCTGCAAGAACGTGGAACTGGCTGCAAAATTCCTGGATTACGGTTATTCCGAAGCAGGACATAACCTGTTCAACTTCGGTATTGAAGGCGTTTCCTATGAAATGAAGGACGGCAAGGCAGAATATACGGACGTTGTTACCAACAACCCGGACGGCTGGCCGCTTGCACAGTCCCTGGCAAAATACATCCGCGCTAACTACAACGGACCTTTCATTCAGGATCTGAATTACCTTGAGCAGTACCTGCAGCTTCCTACCGTAAAGGAATGCCCCAGCGTATGGGCTGTCCCGGATGCAAGAAAGCACACCGTTCCCAACATCACTCCCACACAGGATGAATCCAAGGAGCTGGCTACCATTACCAACGAACTGGGAACCTATGTTGCTGAAATGTCCTTAAAGTTCATCTTCGGTACGGAAAGCTTCGACAACTGGGATAACTACATTGAAACATTGAACGGCATGAAGCTTGACAGAGCGCTTGAAATCGAAAATGCGGCTCTGGAACGCTACAATGCAAGATAATCTGAAGCAAGAAAACGCCGGTTGATTCCGGAACATATACGGCCGGGGGCGGTTGTGCAAACAGTCCCCGGCTGTTTTCAAATCACCAGAAAGGATTGAAAAAAATGAAGGGGAATTCGTTGGGTTATAGAATCAAAAAAGACTTTCAGCGAAACTGGTCGTTGTATCTGCTGGTTTTACCTGTAATTATTTTCTATGCAATTTTTATGTACAAGCCTATGTACGGCGCAATTATTGCTTTTAAGGACTATACGCCGGCCAAGGGCGTGTTCGGAAGCGAATGGGTGGGAATGGAAAACTTCACCAGGTTTTTCAGCAGCCCTTATTTCGGAAGGCTTCTGAGAAATACCCTGCTTTTGAGTATTTACAGTATTATTTTCGGTTTCCCTGCGCCTATTATCCTGGCGCTTCTGCTGAATGAGGTGAAAGGGAAAAAGTTCAAAAAGGTCTCCCAGACGATTACCTACCTTCCCCACTTTATATCACTGGTAGTTGCCTGCGGTATGATCAAGGATTTCTGTCTGACCACGGGACTTTTTAATGATATCATCGCATTGTTCGGCGGAACGAGGGTTCCCCTGTTGCAGGATCCGGCCTATTTCCGTACCATTTATACGGTGTCCAGCATATGGCAGGAGGTGGGCTGGGGCTCCATCATCTATCTTTCCGCATTGTCGGGCGTGGACAGCCAGCTGTATGAAGCCGCCTCCATCGACGGAGCGGGCAAATGGAAGCAGCTGCTGCACGTAACCCTTCCCGGCATCGCGCCGACCATCATCATCATGTTGATTCTGAGAATGGGCTCCCTGATGAGCATGGGCTATGAAAAGACGATCCTGCTGTACAATCCGTCTACCTATGAAACCGCAGATATCATTTCCTCCTATGTATACCGGGCAGGTCTGATTGAACAGGACTGGAGCTATTCTACGGCAATCGGTCTGTTTAACTCTGTGATTAACTGTATTCTGTTGTTTGTGACAAACCAGATTTCCAAACGGACAACAGAGAGCAGCCTGTGGTAAGGAGGGAATAAAATGAAGATTAAAATGTCTCGCGGAGAGAAAATATTTCAGGTAGTAAATTATTTTGTCCTGTCGATTATCGTTCTGGTCTGCCTTTACCCTATGTGGCATGTGGCCATGGCCTCCTTCAGCAACAGTACACAGCTGATGGCCCATTCCGGTTTTTTGTTGAAACCGATGGGATTTAATATGCAGGCTTACTTAAAAGTGTTCCAGAATCCAATGATTCTGAAAGGCTATGCAAATACATTGTTTATCCTTATTGTAGGTGTTATACTTGACTTGATCATGACAGCGCTTGCCGCCTATTTCTTTTCCAGAAAGGGCGTGATGTTTAAAAAGCCTCTTATGCTGCTGATTCTGTTTACCATGTTCTTTTCAGGCGGTATGATTCCTTTTTACCTTACCCTGAAGGATATGCATATGATTAACAGCAGATGGGGACTGATTGTTCCTTTTATGATCAGCACTTACAATATGATCATTCTGAGAACAAGCTTTGAATCCATCCCTGACAGTCTGACGGAGGCGGCCAAAATTGACGGCGCAGGCCATATGACCATTCTGTTCCGCATTATTCTGCCGCTGTCCAAGGCGATTATGGCGGTTATGGTGCTTTATTACGGCGTATCCATATGGAACGGATGGTTCTGGGCATCCACGATTTTAAGGGACAGGGAGCTGTATCCTCTGCAGGTAATCCTGAGGGAAATATTGATATCAAATGATATACAGGCGATGAACGGAGGCGCTGGCGGAGACGCCGAAGCGATTGCGCAGAGTATCAAATATGCTACGATTATGGTGGCTACCGTGCCGATTCTTTTTGTTTATCCGTTCCTGCAGAAGTACTTTACTTCCGGTGTTATGATCGGGGCAGTGAAAGAATAACGGTGTGCTGTGAGGAGGCAGGAACTCCCGCAGAATGCTGAAAAAACAGGGAGGAATACTGGGATGATACGGACAGAAGCATCCGGAATCACACTGAATTTGAATCAGGATACGCTGCATGTGGAAATTAAGGCAGGCGTATCGGAATGGAAATGGGCGGAGAACTTCCGCCCTGTCATTGTGACGCAGGAGGAGGTCATTGATTTTTCGCGCTGGCAGGAGATTGTACATGAAACGTTTGAAAGCGGCGTGGGAAAGGGAATCCGTTCCTCTTACCGGAAGCTGGACGGGGCGGAGGATTCTTATGCTTTCGAGACTTCCGTCTGGGTGGAGGAGATGGAAGAGGACTGTCCCGGAAGTTCGGCAAAGCTGTTTGGCCGGGTACATTTTGAATGGATACCCATTTGTGAAAAAGGGCTTTCCGTCAAAGAGGTGAGATGGCCGGGATGCATGGAATTTGATAGCCCGTCCCAGGCCTGGCAGACGCTTGTAAATGAAGGGCAGGGGCTTCTGATCCCCAACACCTGGGAAAATGAGGCGGGCGCTCTTTCCTTTAACGGAAGGTTTCTTACGGCCGGGGGCTATATGCCCTGGTACGGCCAGGTGAAGGATCAGGCAGGTTATATTGCGATTGCCGCCACACCCTGGAATGCGGGCGCGTGGCTGGAGCATCCGGCGGGCGGCCCGTATACCCATATCGGGACATGGTGGGAGCCGAGCCTTGGGAAAATGGATTACAGGCGCTGCATGGAATACATATTTGCCCAGGGCTGCGATTATAATGACCTGTGCAAGATTTACAGAAGCTATGTGAAGGATAGCGGGCTGTTTGTTTCCCTTGCGGAAAAAGCCGCCAGAGTCCCTTCCGTAAAAGATCTGGTAGGCTGCAGCATCATGCACTGCGGCATCAAGACCAACGTCAATCCGGAATCGGATTTCTTTGATAAAGAGGATCCGGAGAAAAACAACCATGTCACCCTGTTTTCCGTCAGGGAAAAACAGATGGAAAGCCTGAAGGGCATGGGTGTGGAAAAGCTGTTTCTGCATCTGGACGGCTGGGCGCAGCCCGGCTACGACAACCAGCATCCTGACTACAGGAATGCCTGTGCGGAGGCCGGAGGCTGGGAGGGCATGAAGAGCCTGGTGGATACGGTCCACCGCTGCGGATTTTTATTCGGAATCCATGATCAGTACAGAGACTATTATTTTGACGCTAAGACTTATGACGAAGAATATGCCACCAGGCTGCCGGACGGGACCATACCGGCGCATAAGCGGTGGGCCGGCGGGCCGCAGACTTATCTGTGCGGCACCCAGGCGCCTTATTATGTAAAACGTAATTTCCAGGATCTGTTCCGTCATGGAATTAAGCTGGACGGAACCTATCTGGATGTCTTCACCTGCAATGAAGGGGATGAATGCGACAATCCCAGGCACCGGATGACCAGGCGGGAATGCTATGAATACAGGAAACAATGCTTTGACTGGCTGCTGGCCCGCGGGATTCTTACCAGCTCGGAAGAGGTTTCCGACTGGAGCATGCAGAGCCTGATATTCTGCCATTATGCGCCTTATGCGTTCATGCTGAAGGCTCCGGGAACACCCAGGGAAGGGATTCCCGTGCCGCTCTTTAACCTGGTATATCACGACTGCGTGCTGGAGCCATGGATGATGGATAAGCCGGATGGCAGCGAGGATATGATGGGCTATGCGCTTCTGAACGCGGGCATGCCTTATCTGATCCGGGACGGCGCTTATGAAAATACGGACGGATCCTTTACGGACAGCTCAGGCATGGGGATTGAAGAGATGATTGCCCGCTGTAAGGTGGTGCAGGAACTTCATGAAAAGCTGGCTTTCTGTGAGATGACCAGACATGAGCTGCTGGATGATACAGGAAAGAAGCAGCGCACCGTATTTTCAGACGGAACGTGTGTGAGCGTGGATCTGGGGACCGGGGAATATGAAATTTCAACGGCGCAATGAGACAGTGAAGCCGCCTTCGCTCTGATGGAGCGGTTTACGCATTTATTTTAAATTATGAAAACAATGGCCGCAGACCTTGCCCTGGCAGAATTGATATGCCAGACAGGTAGGCGGCTGTTTTGTATGGTATTGACGCAAAGAAAACACCCAGCAAAGAAAATATCCCGTTTGGTGTTTATTTATGATATAATGTCGGCGTAGACGACATTATATCTGCGCATACTGGTTTCTGCGCCTGCCGCAGAAAACCAGGCGCTGAATTCCGCCGGAGGCTCATATCCGCGGAGCGGATATGATATAATGTCGGCGTAGACGACATTATATCTGTGCATAAAAGTAAGGAAACACTAAAAATGGATATACAAAATCTGAAGGACCCCCATATTGCGGTAATTTCAGACATACACGGCAACTATGTGGCGCTGGAACGATGTCTGGACCATGCAGCTTCCAATCAGGCGAATGCGTATCTTTTTCTGGGAGATTATGTGAGTGAGCTTGCCTATCCGGAAAGGACCATGCGGCTTCTGTATGAGACAGCGCAGAAATATCCCTGTATGTTCATCCGGGGTAATAAGGAGGACTACTGGTTCCAATTTAGAGACAGGGGGGAGACAGGTTGGGAGTACGGGAACTCCACCAGCGGCGCTTTACTGTATGCATACAGGTCGCTCACTTCCCGTGATTTTGACTTCTTTTCCCAAATGCCGGCTTCCCGGAAGCTGCTACTGGAGGGATTCCCCGGAATTACGGCCTGCCACGGTTCCCCTTTCCGGGTAAATGAAAAAATGCTGCCGGAAGATGAGAATACCCTGCAGATAATGGAACGGACGCAGACACCGCTCATCCTGTTCGGGCATACACATGTGCGGACACGGATTGCAGGGAAGGACAGGCTTGCCATCAATCCCGGCTCTGCGGGAATTTCATATCGAAGCGGCGGGAAGGCGCAGTATCTGCTGCTTCATGGAAGGAACGGCGGCTGGGAGGAGGAGCCGGTCAGCCTTCCCTATGATACGGACAGGGTTATCCGGGAGCTTCATGAATCCGGCCTGTATCGTCATGCGCCCTATTGGTGTGTGGTTACGGAGAACATTCTGCGGGGCGGGGAGCTGTCCCATGGAACGGTGCTGGCAAGGGTGATGGAGCTTTGTACACAGGATACCGGCAGCTGCAGCTGGCCGGATATCCCGGAAAAATATTGGGAAAAAGTAATAGCGGAACTGAAATTGGGAAATGAAGGAAAAAGGAGGCAAAAGGATGGAAGAAGTAAAGGTGGTAAAGATTTTTACGTCCCAGGACAATCTGCAGGCGGAAATGATTCTGGATACCCTGAAGCAGAACGGGATACCGGCCTACAAGAAGGATGCCGATGAAAGTGGATTTATGAATATTTACGGAGGCAATTCCATGTGCGGGGAAGAGATCTATGTGGCGGAAACGGATGCGGAAAGGGTAACGCAGATATTACAGGAAATGGGATTGGAGTGATTGCGGGATGGAGCTTATGGAACTGCTGGAAGGAAGACGTACCTACAGGCGTTTTTACCAGAAAGAAATCAGTGAAGAAATTACAGGGGAGATTCTCCGTGCGGCAAGGCTTTCTTCAAGCGCCGCCAATAAACAGCCTTTAAGCTATGTGGTAATCAGAAGCGCGGATAAGGTAAATCAGGTTTTTGACTGCACCAGATGGGCGGGCTACCTTAAACCGGAGGACGGACAGCCCGGGGAGGATGAGAAGCCGGTGCTGTTCATCGCTGTGGTGGAGAACCTGAATATCAATCCTGACTGTGATACGGACGCAGGGCTGGCCATAGCAAATATGACTCTTGCCGCCTGGAACCGGGGCGTGGGAAGCTGTATTATCGGCGCCTGCAATAAGCCGCGGCTGTCAGAAATGTTCGGCCTGACTGAGGAGCAGAAGCTGCATACGGTAGTGGCCTTCGGTTACCCCTCCCATAAGAGCCGCATTGAAGGGGTAAAGGACGGGGATATCAGGTATTATCTGGATGAAAACCGGGACTATGTCGTGCCGAAACGGCAGCTGGAGGACGTTGTAACCTATATGTAGCCAGATGCGTCAGGCGCGCGTCCGGGTATCGTCAGGAAAAAGCTTACAGGCAAATGGCTTACAGGCAAATGGCTTACAGACAAAAAGTGTATAGACAAAAAGCAGGCAGCTGTAATGGTTTTGGGCGGAGAAGGTGAAAAATGGAGATTTATTATGTTATCTGCAGGGCGCTCTCCTGGGGGCTGCTCATTGGATTTTTCCTGGGCGGATTTAAGCTCATGGCAGGCAGAAAAGAATATACGGAAAAGCAGGTCAGGGCATCAAAGCTTCTGCTGGCTAAAATTACAGGAGTGGTAAAATACCTGACGATCCTCACCCTTATCCTTGGGCTGCTGTGGTGTGTTTATTTTCTGATCCTGGGCTGCGCAGTACCGGAGCAGGCGGAGTATGCCACGAATATGTCGCAGCTAATCGTGTCTGTACTTACAGTCATTTCTATAATATTTGCTTTCCTGGAATTTGTGCGGCGCACAGATGACAGGTGAGTGTGAGGTATGGCAGCTGATACAAATGCTAAATACCGGCGGGCGGCGAATTTGCGTTGCCTGCCGGTATTTTTATATTTGGAAGGGCAGGTTGTGTACCTGCCGGATTTCCTGTTGCTTGGGAACGGATCTGCTGCTGAAAGACATTGACATCCACTTTTAAGAAAAGTTTAAGTGTTTTATTTTTCTTAGTACTTGACAATACATAGTAGTATGCATAATATAGTAATCAAAGGAGGATTTCCCATGAATCCACAATTTAAAAAGGGCGTGCTGGAGCTGGTGGTCCTGGAATCGGTGAGGAAGAGAGATATGTACGGCTATGAGCTGGTGGAGGAGGTCTCCAAGGTGATAGACGTAAATGAAGGCACCATATATCCTTTGCTGAAGCGGATGACCAACGAGCGGTATTTTGAGACATACCTGCGGGAATCCACAGAGGGTCCGCCGAGAAAATATTATCATCTCACGGCGGCAGGAGTACTGTACCGTGACAGCCTGGAGAAGGATTGGAACGAGTTTCAGGAACGCGTATGCACTTTTTTGAGGGAGCATGCCGATTGATGCAGTACCATGGACCGACGGTGATACACAGGCAAACCGGTGATGCGCAGGAGGTAAATCCTCTGCTCGTCAGAGGACAGGAGGATTAGAAATGAATAAGTCAGAATTTTTAAATGATTTAAAGAAGTATCTTACAATACTGGAAGACAGGGAACAGGAAGATATACTGGAGGAATATGCCCAGCATATTGACATGAAGTTAAGCACCGGCCTGAGCGAGGAGGAAGCGATACGGGACTTCGGCAGCGTGGAGGAGCTGGCGGCCCAGATCCTGGAGGCTTATCATGTAAAGCCGGAATATCAGACTGTGAAAACAGAAAAGAAGCTGCCGGATATGACCGGGGTCACTCAGGAGGGAAAACGGCTGTGGGGTACGGTCAGTCATTTTTTCAAAGGCGCTGCAAAAGCGGCGGGGGATCTGGGAAGGGCCTGCTGGAAAAAGACGAAAGCGGCGGCCCTGTGGGTGGTACATATTTTGGGAGTGCCTTTTATCTGGCTTGGAAAACGGCTGAAGGGACATGAGAAGCATACGAAGGAGGATTTTATGGCAGAAGACGGACGGATTGCGGTGAGTGAGAGCGGATATGAAAAGAGAGGTCCGAAAGGAGTGCTTCACTCCTTTGGAAGCTTCCTGGGCCGGATTTTTTCCGCGTTGTGGTATTGCTTCCTCTGGTGCGTCAGATGGGGTTGGAACTGCATCATGATTATGACGGCTTTTTTTGGAGGGCTTTGCTGCATGGTGCTGTTGTTTCTGTTTGCAATGCTGCTTGTGTGGCTGGTTCAGGGATATCCCCTGGCGGGAGTTACGCTGGCGTGCTTCGGCGGTGTGCTTTGCACAGGCGCTTTTACCCTCCTGTGCACCACCTTCCTTATATTAAAGAAAAAGAAAGACAGAATGGTTCAGGAAGAAGAAAGACTTGAGGAGGTGCGCAATGCGTAACAGTCAAAAGATTTTAATTGGTATTTTCTGTCTGGGGATTGTCCTGGCCGGAGCCGGAACAGGAATGGCGTTCTTGGAATTTTCCACCTTCACCTATGCCGGGGAAAAGGAAGCGGGAGAAATGGACAGGAAAACCCTTACCCTGGATTATGCTTTTGAGGCGGCTGCGGAGGAACCCCTTACGATTGGCAGGAACTATGGAAGATATGCCAATAACAATGAGGTGATCGAAAGTGAAGCGGTTCCGGAGAACACGGTGCGTTTCCTCGTTACCTATAATGCAAATGTGGTGCAGCCATATTTAAATTCATATGAAATGGATGATGATTCCGGAGAATACGTGAGGGTGGACTGGAACTATATAAATGATGAATTTAAGAGCTTTATGACCTGTAAGGATGATTTGCTGGAAGGGATCAGGAACCGGGAAATTGCCTCTTACCATGTGACCGGAATTGAAGAGATCAGAATCATGGTCAACCCTGCCTCCAGAGAACTGGTTCAGATTGACTGACGGGCCTGTGTACCGTATAATCTTTTTACGGGAAAAAGAAAAAAGGTGCTGCTGACAGGGTATTGAGAAAATAAACGGCTGCCGGCAGACTAATATTCCCATAAAAGGAGAATTGCAATGGCAAAATTACGCAAAATGTTAGGAGCAGCCGATTCACCGTACATCCTGTCGCTGATGAGCCTGATCGAAACGCAGAGCAAAACGACGATAGGGGACTGGTGCGTGGACTATGCTGAAAAATATATCCTCAATATTTATGAAAAGGCCTTTCCGGAGGATGACCGTCTGCGGCTGGCAGTGGAGGCATACCGCAGTTACCGTAAAGGGGAACTGAAGCTGCCGGAGTTGAAGAAAGCGGTGGCGCTGACGGTACAGGCGGCTAAGGAAGCGGAGAAGAACCCCGCGGCCCAGGCGGCGGCCAGGACCATCGGACAGGCTATTGGCGCGGTGTACACGCCCACCCATTCTCTGGGCCTGGCTTTTTACGGGGCGGCAGCCATCGCATACGACCGCGTCGGCCTGGAAGAAAAACCGGAGGTATACGATCAGATCGCCGCACAGGAATGCGCAAAGATGGAAGAAGCGCTGCGCGCTTGTATGGTGGAGAATGAAAAGAATCCCGCCAAAATAAAATGGTACTGCTAAAAAAGACAGCCTGTATAAAAGTACAGAAGGAATTTGTACGGCAGGCAGTATTTTTCCAATATCTGAAGCATAAAAAGAGGATGTTTTCCCGGTTGGAAAAGCATCCTCTATACTTTACTGTGTTAAAATCTGTTCCTTGGCACACTCTATTGTATATTTTAGCACAGGAGAAAAATAAAGTCTAGTATTATTTCCTGTTTTGAGTAAAATATTCTTATGGCTGGTAACAGTCCGGCACTGTCCGGGCTGTTGCCAGAGAATGGCAGATTTTTTTCTGACACAGATAACGGCACAGGAAAGGAGCGGAACATGGATCCGGAAGTGAAGAGTACGGCCCTGAAAACTTCAAAGCGGGAAGAGGAAGCGTATCTTGCCAGAACGCTGGCAGTGGTTCACGACAATGTGGAAAACTACGGCAGGGAAGTGGCACGCATGCAGGCCAACATCGATGAAATGCTGGAGCATTACCACGATAATGATGCAGAGGTTTACACGATCCTGAATAATACGATTACACTGCATGATCATATGAAGCGGGCTCTGGCAAGAAATGAAAAGGCCATGAAGAAACCATATTTCGGCAGAATCGTTTTTCGTGACGAGGCGCTTAACAAGACCGAATCCCTCTACATCGGCCGCGGCGGGATATCGAAGGATACCACCCACTGGATGGTAGTGGACTGGAGGGCGCCGGTGGCGAATGCCTACTATGAAAACGGGCTGGGAAAGTGCAGTTATCCGGCGCCGGACAGCGGGCATAATGCACTGAAGCGCATAAAAATCGACCTGAAGATGAAGCGCACCTATGAAATTGAAGACGGAAAGCTTCTGGATTATTACGATTCCGAGGTGGTTACCAATGACGAGCTCCTGACTAAATACCTGGCAAAGAACAAGCAGGCGGTGCTGGGAGAAATCATAGCGACCATCCAGAAGGAGCAGAACGACATCATCCGTAAAACGCCCCACCACAATGTGATCGTACAGGGCGTGGCCGGTTCCGGGAAAACAACGGTAGCCATGCACCGGATTTCCTATATCCTTTATAACTATCAGGAACGGTTCCGGCCGGATGACTTCTATATCGTGGGAAGCAACCGGATTCTGTTAAATTATATCACCGGCGTGCTGCCGGATCTGGATGTATACGGAATCCGCCAGATGACGATGGAACAGCTTTTTGTAAGGCTTCTGTACGAAGACTGGGATGAGAAGAAATACCGCATCCGGGAAACGGATAAGCTGGGGAAAACCGGTTGTGTCCGTGGTACCTCACAGTGGTATGGCGAGCTGGCGGACTATTGCAGGAGATTGGAATGGGAGGTAATACCGAGAGAAACCATTTACCTTAATCCCAGGCAGTTTGTGGAAGGCCTGCGTGACGGAAAAGCAGGCGTATACGATGAGACGGAGGGCAAACCGGCCAATCCCAAAGACCTGGTGGAGCTGATGTCCAGGGACGCGGTGGAGCGCTACATCAGGCAGAACCCGACGATATCCGTCCAGAGCAAAATAGACATGCTGAACGAACGTCTGCTCAATAAGGTGAAAGAGGAGTTCCTTGGAAAAGGCGTGAAATATACGGAAAGCGAACGAAAGGCCATAACCCGCGCGTACCGCTCCAGATACGGCGCCAGGGTGTGGAAGCGTTCCATTTATGATATATACCGGGATTTCCTCACGAAGCAGGCGGCGAAGGGATATGAGGTGGAGATCCCGGAAAAGGAATTTGATGTATACGACCTGGCGGCCCTGGCTTATATCTATAAAAGGATAAAAGAAACGGAGGTAATCAGCGAGGCGCACCACGTGGTAATCGACGAGGCGCAGGATTTCGGAATGATGGCGTACTGTGTCCTGAAATACTGCATCAGGGAATGCACTTATACCATTATGGGGGACGTGTCCCAGAATATCCATTTCGGCTACGGCCTGAATGACTGGGAAGAACTGAAGGAGCTGCTTCTTCCGGATCCCCAGGACAGCTTCGGCGTATTGAAAAAAAGCTACCGGAACACAGTGGAAATATCAGAATTTGCAACAAATATCCTGCATCATGGACGTTTTTCCAGCTATCCGGTGGAACCGATTATCCGTCATGGGGATCCGGTGAAGGTGTCCGAAGTCACGGATACCGCCCTGCTGATGAAAAATGCGGCCAAGGTCTGCAAAGACTGGCAGGCGAAAGGCTTTGACACCATTGCAGTGGTATGCAGGAACCGGGAGAAGGCTGCTACGGCGGCCGAAGAACTGGAAAAATACATTCCCATCGTGGAAAGCGATTTGGAAAAGGCTGAATTCAGCAGCGGAATCATGGTCCTTCCTGTGGAGTATACGAAGGGCCTGGAATTTGACGCGGTACTCATCCTGGATCCCACCAGGGAGGAATATCCTGTGGATGACGGACATGCAAAGCTTCTGTATGTGGCGGCGACCCGTGCGCTCCATGAGCTGTGCGTGCTGCACCAGGGGAATCTGACAGGCCTGATAGCGGATCCTCTGCCGGCTGACGCCGCCAGGAAAAACGGCGGAAGGAACCTGCCTGAACAAGCAGGGCAGGCGCCTGGCGTGCAGCCGAACGATAAGCTGAGAAAACCTGTATCTGCAGGGACTGTCCCCAGAAAGCGGATATCCATTGTAAGAAATACGGACCTGGAAGAAAAACAGCAGGCAAATACGGGATTGGCAGAAGGGCAGCAGCGAAATCCGGCCCGGCCTTCGGCTTCATCTCCGGGAAAACGGGAAAGTGGAAGCATCAGCAATGCTTCAGTAAGGAGCCTGCCGGATACAGGAAGAAAAGCGTCCGCAGGCATACAGAACAATGGCAGCACAAACGGAAGCCTGCGCCCTCCCTACAGCATTCCCAAGGCTCCGGCCCGGCCGGCTGCCAGTAAGAATACAGGAAGAATTGATTTCGGGGATATGCCAGCTACTGAAAAACTGCGGCCTGCCGGACATTCCAGGATTGATCTGGCAGTCAGGTGGGTGAACAAGCGGCCGGACGGGCTTTATCTGCAGAGCCGGTATGGCGTGCTCCGCCTGAGCCCGGTGGGAAGCGCCATTGTGCGTGTCACCTTTACCAAAGGCATGCAGCTTGCGGAGGAAACCAACCCGAATATCGCGGTAAGGAGAATCGAAAAGTCCTGGAAATACAAAGAAATGGGAAATGTCGTGGAAATGACAACCGATGAGCTTTGCCTTCAGGTAGATAAAGCAACGGGAGCGATACGTTATCTGACCCGGGATAAAAATCTGCTTCTGTCGGAACGGAGTAAAGAAAGCAGACAGATAGAAAGCGGCTCCGGCCCTGTGAACCGGGCATGGCTTTTCCTGGACTGGCCGAAGGGGGAAGCGCTGTATGGGCTTGGCGCGGGAGATAAACCAGGCATCAAGCTGCGCGGCACTGCAAGATATATATCCCATGATGGCGGAAACGAACTGCCGCTGCTTCTGTCGGATAATGGCTACGGCATCCTGGTTGCCACGAATAAACCGGTTATCTGCTGCGATATTTCAGTCTATGGTTCCTATCTGTGTGCGGAGGACGAACAGCAGCTGGATTACTATTTTATTGGCGGAAAGAAACAGGTGACAATAATGAATGCCTATGCTTATCTGTGCGGCAGGCTGTAAGGGCTTTGGCTGCAAAGCATGAAACTGAACAAATTAATGAAGCCGCCGGGAAATCCCGCCGCAAAACGGCGGATGCTGGATGATGATTGAAGTAACAGACGGCAGTATCCTGGAGGATGTGAAAAAACTGATTGATGTCCGGATGGTAAGAAAATAGTATCATGGCAGGCGGTTCATTTCCGCCTGCCTGTTTGTTGTTTTATACTGTGCAGTTCACAGAAATTAGGCAACATTAACGTAAGGACTTTTAGGGCTAATAAATAAATTAACATGCAAAAAATAAAATTGAACAACAAATATGCAGTAAAACTAAATTATTATAGGTAAATAAACAATTCTTAAAAATTTATTAATTTTTTAGTGACAAGCATTTAAAATTAGTGCATAATTTGTTTGTCATTGTATGGTGAAATATTTTTTCACCATATAAGACAGAGCAGCCGCTGCGTGGTATATAAGCACAGACAGAAAAGGAAAACAGCGCCAGGCAGGCTGAATTTGAATAAATGGAGGGTTCATTATGGAGAATAAGTACTATGAAATGAATATCGCCGGCTGTATCAGGAGGCTGCCCCGTATCCGTATCACGGACAATATGGAGATTGCAAGCTTTGTGCTTCTGGGAGATGCGGAGCTTGTGGTAAAGGCATCTGCCGAGCTGGTGAAAAGAGTGCCCGAGGTGGATTACCTGATTACTGCTGAGGCGAAGGGAATCCCGCTCGTTCAGGAAATGGCACGTATTCTTGAAATGAAACGTTATTTTGTGGCGAGAAAGAGCGTAAAGCCCTATATGATAGATCCGTTTGTAACGGAGGTTTATTCCATTACCACGCAGAAAAAGCAGATTCTCTGTCTGGACAGAGAGGAGAGCAATATGATCCGCGGCAAGAGAATCCTCATCGTGGATGATGTTATCAGCACAGGCGAATCCCTGAAGGCCATGGAATCCCTGGTAGAAAAGGCCGGCGGTATCGTTGCCGGTAAGGCGGCGATTCTGGCGGAGGGTGATGCTGCAAAGCGTAAGGACATCATTTATCTGGAGTCCTTCCCGGTATTTCCGGTGACAGCATCCAGATAAAAAAGGGGCATCGGAGGGTGTTTCTTATGTTTGCCGTCCGGTCTGCACAGCCTGCATAATTTCCTGCGCATAAAAAGTGCCCTGTAATGGTTTTGCAAACCGGTGTATGAGGCACTGAAAAATTGAGGAGAAAATAAGTGGATTACGTAGTAAATGATATCAGTTATAAATATACGCCCGATGGGAAAGAGGTTCTTAAGAAGGTAAGCTTTACGATAGAAAAAGGAAAGGTTACCGCAATTGTGGGACCCAGCGGCTGCGGAAAGTCCACGCTGGTTCAGATTTTCAGCAAGGTCATTCCCAAGCTGATCGGCAACGGCGAGCTGCAGGGAACCTTTGATGTGCCGGAAGGGACCTTTGTCAGCGTGGTCAGCCAGTCTCCGGAAAACCAGCTTTTCGGTTACGGCGTGGAGGATGCCATTGCATTCGGCATGGAGAACCTGGGACTGCCTCAGGAAGAAATTATGGAACGTATGGAATATGTCCTGGATCTTCTGAATCTCCAGTATCTGAGAAACCGAAGCGTGGCAAATCTCTCAGGCGGCCAGCGGCAGGCGGTATGCATTGCCTCCGTACTGGCGATGGAGCCGGATATCCTGATTATGGATGAACCGGTAAGCTCCCTTGATCCCAACGGCAAAAAGATGGTGCAGAGTATTCTGGGCCAGCTGAGCATTAATGGAAATACAACGGTTCTCGTAGACAATAACCTGGTTTGGTCCGCGGGAATTGTAGATCATGTGATCGGCCTGCTGGACGGAGAAGTGGTATTTGACGGCAGCAGGGATGATTTTTTCAGGGATTTCGAACTGCAGGAGCGTCTGGGGGTCATCATCCCTCAGGAAGTGGAAATATACCGGGAATTATCCCGCCATTTTCCCGGCCTGGACCTGTTCTATACGGTGGAAGAGGGAAGGAAGCAGATTGAAAAACTGATCTGCAGCAAAGAGTTTACCAATACGGAAGTCAGCGAGGAGGAAAAGGAGCCAATTATCACAGTGCACAATCTGGGCAAGACCTTCAGCGACGGCTTCCATGCACTGATCGATGTGAATGCAAATGTAGCCAAAGGAAAGGTGGTTGCCATCCTGGGACAGAACGGTTCGGGCAAAACCACTTTTGTAAAGCATCTGAACGGCCTGTACAAGCCTACGGAAGGAGATGTGCGCTACAGGGGAGAATCCATCATTCATAAGACCGTGGCTAAAATTTCCAAAAATATAATTCTGGTATTCCAGCATCCGGAGCATATGCTTTTTGAGGAAACGGTGGAAAGAGAGCTTACCTTCTGCGCGCGTATGCAGCAGGTGGATTTTTCCGAAGAGCAGATTACGGAGGTGCTGAAAGCATATCACCTGGAGGAGGAACGGGAGACCTTCCCGCTGAATCTTTCCATGGGGAAAAAGCACATGCTGACTATACTTTCCGTCCTTTTTTCAAGCGCGGATGTCATTGTTCTTGATGAGCCTACCCTGGGTATGGATGGTTTCCTGATAAAAGAGCTTGCGGATATGATCAAAAGGCTTTCCGGAGAAGGAAAGACTGTAATCATGATCAGTCACGAGATACCGCTTGTGTTTAAAACGGTGGATGAGGCCATCATTTTGAATCAGGGGGAGAAAATTTTTGAAGGATCCAAGGACGCGCTGGCCCGCAGAGATGATATTTTTGAAAATATCAATATCCAGCTGCCGCCGGTGGTACAGCTTTCCAAGGAACTGGGGCTGGATGAAATCTGCTATAATGTAGAGGATTTCGCAGCCGGGGTTGTGGAAAGAAGCCGCTTAAAATAGGACTTTGAAAAGAAATAGATGCCCGTTTTGCGGGCGTAAGGAGTGTTGGAATGGATTATTTACAGTATGTAGATGCGGACTCCCTGCTGCACAGGCTGGATCCCAGAACAAAATTTGTATTCTTTCTGGTCATGGCGGTTTTGACCAGCGTAATCAAGTCGGGAGTGGCGCTGCTTTTCCTGTTTGCTTTTTTCATAGCGATGTGGTGTACCTGCAGGATTCAGAAGTATATTCTGGTGCTGGCGGGGAAGCTGAAGGTGCTACTCGCCTTTATTTTTCTTTTGTGGCTGATTCTGGGGCTGTTTGAGACTCCGGCGGTTCAGGGCGGTCCCATATTTTTTGAAACAATGATTCCTTTTGTGAACGGGCAGAGTATTCATTTCTGTTTTGACTGGTATGATTTGTATAAGGGCGCAGTGTATTCCCTGCGTATTTTCCTTATGATTTCATCCTTTTATACGGTGCTTCTGACCACCAACTTCAGTGAAATCATTCTGGGACTTCAGAAATGGAGGATATCTTATGCGCTGGCCTTCGGCATCGGTTTGATTTTCCAGATCATTCCCATGATCATTACCGAACTGAATGCCATTATGGAAGCACAGAGCTCCAGAGGGCTTGAGATTGAGGACTGCGGCTGGGTGACCAAGGTGAAGAATTATGTGACATTTTCCTTGCCCCTTTTATTCCGTGTTATCAGCAAGGGACAGGCGATTTCCCTGGCAATGCATTATTATCAGCTGAATTTCGCCGTCCACAGATCTACCTATAAGGGGATTAAGGCGACCAAATATGACGCATTATTTGTAGCGGCCAATGCGGTGGCTATAGCGATTACGATTGTACTTCGGATGCAGTTTTATATTCCTGTTTAAAAACAGGAGGTTAATAAAGCATGCTGCCCCAGGCAGCAGAATGGAGGACGTATGATTAAAAAATGGGAGAACATGACAAGAGATGAAATCGCAGCCCTGGACAAGGATAAGTCCATTGTCCTTCTGCCCACTTCCGCGACAGAGCAGCACGGAGCGCATCTGCCGGTAGGCACGGATGCCATTATTCTTTCCACGCTGGTGGACAAGATGGTAAATGAATGCGAATTTGAGGCAGGAAACCTGATTTTTGCACCGCAGCTGAATGTGGGAAAGAGCAATGAACACATGGGCTTTGCAGGAACGATTACTTTCGGAACCCAGACCTATTATTCCCTGCTCCATGATATTGCCACAGCAATTTGCGCAAGCGGTTTTAAGAAGCTGGTGCTTTTCAACAGCCATGGCGGCAATACGGATATGCTGAATATGATCAGCCGTGATTTGCGTATTGATCTGGGGCTGGATGTATTCGTATTTGACTGGTGGTTCACGCCGTTCTGGAACGAGGGCCTGCAGGGGCTTCAGCAGTCCGGAAAGTACGGTGTTTTCCATGCCTGTGAACTGGAAACTTCCCTGATGCTGGCGGCAAGGCCGGAAACCGTACATATGGAACTGGCTGTGGACGAGGAGCCTGCGGACTGCTTTAAGGGAGAGAAGTATGTAACTGTTTTCGGTCCCATCAATGCGGGCTGGAAGACAAAGGATGTTACCAACAGCGGCGTAATTGGCGCACCTACCTATGCCACTGCGGAAAAAGGTCATAAGCTTTTTGATTACGCGTGCAAAAAGCTTCTTGATATATTAAATGAAATTGCAGACATAAACTACTAATTTTTACCTATGAGGAGGAGAAAGAAGTGACTAAAAAATTTTCATTTGTCAACATCATTTTCTTTGTAGTATTTGGTGTTCTTACAGGTGTGCTGTGGGCTTACCTGTGCCCGATCCCGCTGATCCCGGGCGCTGTTCATTTCAGAACATTCGCATTCATCATCGTGGTCATCGGCTATCTGTTCGGACCCGTAACCGGCTTCTTTGCAGGATATATCGGAACCATTGTATGGGCACTGCTTTCCGGAAACTTTATTCCGCTGCATTCCCCTCTAGCGGACGGCATCACAGTTGGCCTTTCCGCAGCGCTTCCGGCCCTCATCCATACGCACAATGGAAAGAAGGATCTGCTGAAGCTTATTGAGAATAAGGGGAAATTCATCGGCGTCAGCCTGTTCTGGAGCATCCTGTTCGGCGTGCTGATGATTCTGACCACAAGTATTTCCCTTTCTTATTTTACCGGTCTGGAATACACCTACTGCATCATCTGGATTGGTATCGCAGACGTAGTGCCGATCGCGCTGACACCTTTCGTTGTCCTGCTGCTGGCAAAGAGAATGAAAAATATAAGAAATATTGTACCTTATATCTAAAAATCCGGGTTAAGGAAAAATACGCGTAAAACATGGCCGCCTCTGACATTTTTGTCAGAGGCGGTTTCTTTTGCTTACTCAGCCTGCCTGCCGAGCTGTCCATAAATATTCTGGGCGTCCAGAATATGGTAGGGGTCAGTCTGGTGATCTCCGGCTGCGCCTGCGGTGACAAGGATATATTCCCTGCCGTTGATAAGGGCGAGGCTGGCCAGGCACAGGCCGGCTTCGCTGGTGTAGCCGGTTTTTCCGCCCAGGATTTCACCGCCGGGGATGGAAGCGCTGTTCAGGGACTGGAACATGGAGCTGACAAAGGTGATGCCGTCCGGGTGGATATCAGTCGGGGAGGTGGTATAGCGGCTTGTGGTGAATACCTTACGGAATTCCTCATTGCCCAGGGCGTATGCAAGAAGAATGGAAAGATCCTCAGCAGTGGAGTACAGCCCCTCTTCATGCAGCCCGGTGGAATTGGCAAAGCGTGTATTTTTCATGCCAAGTTCCTCTGCCTTGCGGTTCATCAGGATTGTGAAGGCTTCCTCAGAGCCGGATATGGCGTTGGCAAAGGCCAGGCAGCATTCTGCGCCGGAGGGAAGAAGTATGCCGTAAAGCAGATCCCTGCCCTTTACGGACTCGCCGGGCTGGAAGCCCGCTACGGAGGCGTGTCTGAAATATAATTCAGAAAAAAGCTCCTCGGGAAGCCCTATCGGCTGATCCAGATCCGGTGTGTTTTCAATGGCCAGCAGTGCTGTCATTATTTTTGTCAGGGATGCGGGGTAAATGCGTTCCGATGCATTGCGGGATGCAAGTATGTCTCCGGAATCCAGTTCCTTCAGGATGGCACAGGGGCTGTACAGCGTGTCCATAGTTACGGCCGGAGAAGCAGCCTTCGTCTCTTCTGTGGAAATAAGGGAGGAGGGCGGAGCGTTGTAGCTTTCCATGCCGGAGCCGGTAAGGGCCGGAAGCAGGCAGAATTTAACCGCCGCGGCAAAAAGAAGGATAAAAATAAGGCTGACAAGCAATGTAACCTTATGTGCCAGGCTCATCCTGCGCGATTTTTTTCTCCGCCTCCTGCGTCTGCGGGATGTATCCCTGTGGTTGTAATTGACCTCTCTCATAAGTATGGCTGCCTTTCTTCATGGATTACAGAAAAGTGTAAGGATCCTGATAACTGGACGCTTACAGGCATCTGCGCATTATTTGTAACCTCGATGGGACTGAACGGTTACTATGTTTATTGTAATGAGCAGATGCCTTTCGTGCTTTAACTTTCCATTGTTTTTTTCCTAAGCTTTCCTGAGAAAAACTTAAGATTTTTACACAGGAGGCCTTAACGTGCATTTATGTATCATGATGCGTGGTATTTGCGGCGCAGCTATCCATATGGGGCGGCATTCTGCTTACAAAGGCAGGACCTTTGGAGCGGCATTTTTTTGCGCGGCCGGAGCGGGTGCTTTTCTCCGGTAGAGCCATAAGGAGAAGAACAGTGCGATAAATTCCGTCACAGGGAAGGTGAGCCAGACGAAGGCAAGCCCTTTGTAATGGAAAAGCCAGGCCAGGGGCACCAGAAGGGCCACTTGGCGTAGCAGCGTAATGCTGATGCTGGAAATTCCCCGGTTGATTCCCTGAAAGTATACGGTGAACATAATGACAAAGGCCGCGGGAAGAAAGCTGACGGAAATGATGCGCAGGGCGGTGCTCCCGATATCCAGAATTTCTTTTTTCGTGGAGAAGATAGACAGCAGCTGCCCTGGCACAGCCATAAAAACAGCACAGCCTAAGATCATGACCGTCAGGGAAAACAGGATGGAACAACGGAGCGTCTGCCTGGCCCGGTCATAGTTTTTCGCTCCGAAATTGAAGCTGATTATTGGCAGAATTACCTGCTGCAGTCCCAACAGCGGGATGAAGAAAAAGGTCTGCAGCTTATAATAGATGCCAAGAACCGTAACGGCGTCCTCCGTAAATTGTTTCAGTATCAGATTCAGGCCGATTATATACAGAGTGTATAAGGACTGCATGATGATGGACGGCATTCCTTCCCGGTAAATGGCAAGACACACGTAAGGATCCGGGCGCAGGCTCCCTTTTACCCGATGGGCAGGAACGCCTGGGGCAGCTGTAAGTTCTCCGGGAATACCGGCGCTTTTTTCCCCAGAGCACATGCGCAGCACCGGAAAAAGAACGATCAGCATGGCGGTCCATTGACCGATTACCGTAGCGGCCGCCGCACCCTGGATGCCCATGGCGGGCAGCCCCAGCTTTCCGAAAATGAGGAGGGGATCCAGCACAACATTGATGAGAGCGCCGACGATTTGGGCGCCCATGGGAAGAAGCATATTTCCTTTTGCCTGCAGAACCTTGGTACAGTTTGCCTCCAGGAACATCCCCAGGGAAAAGAGGAAGATAATCCGGGCATACTGCGTTGCATAAAGCCGGACAGAGGGCTGGCCGGAGGAGAAGCGGCAGTAGCTTTCCAGAAACAGTATGCCTGCGGCGGCAAAAAGAAGAAAATTGAAGATACCGAGACAGAAGCCGCTTCTTATCGTGTCATTCTGCGCTTCCTTTTCCCCTCTGCCGTCCATCCGGGATACCAGGATATTGATTCCGGTGCCGGTACCGGTGGCAATGGCGGTCATCAGCAGCTGCAGGGGAAAAATAAGGGACAGGGCCGTCAGCCCGTCAAAGGAGTATTGGGCCACAAAGTAGCTGTCCACAATATTGTAGACGGACTGGATCAGCAGGGCCAGCATGACGGGAGGGCATAATTTTAATAATAATTTCCATATGGGAGTCTGTTTCATAACGACACATCCTTTCTCTTTGCAAAGGATAAAGGATGGAGTTACTACACGGTCAAGAACTTTTTTGGAATATTTTTTTCATTATTTCAGGAAACAGGCCTGCTGCCTTTTTATGGCAGTTCTGGCTTTCGTGTCAGGTGTGCTTTGACTTCACAGTAGAAATCGTCAATGTAATCAAACAGCTGGAGCCCCAGTTCTTCCGCATAGACCGCGTCTGTTTCCCAGCCATTTTCTTCAATCCAGCGAAGCAGCGGGCCGAAATCCGCGGCGCCGTCCCTGATATGTACGAAGCAGACCGCGTATTCCCCGGCGGGAAAGGTGTACAGGCTTTCAGGTTTGACATGGGTGTAGCTGCAGTCCGCAATTTTCAGATATTCTCTGTCTTTGAAAAAAATACCGTTCTTCATCTGCTCCAAATCGAGGAAATATCCGTATTTGCGCTGAATGGTTTCCGCATACCGGAGTTCGTCCTTTGCTGCCTTCTGAAGGTTGGCATGATAATCGGGATCCTTTTTTCTTGCGCCGGTTATGAATTTTTCTTCCTCCAGCCATTTTTTCTCCACACGGTCCGAAAGGGTTCCGGCCGAAATCCGGATGTTTTCCTGCTCATACCAGGAAATGTCCCTGGCGACCTGCTGGTAGTATCTGCTCAACCGCAGGGCTTCGCTGCGGTAGTCCAGAAGCAGCTGGGTTATTTTGGCGTTATCATGAAGCTCCAGGATCTGTTTTACCTTTTCCAGGGGAATGCTTAATTTTCTGCAGGTGGTGATGATATCCAGCTGCCACAGATTAAAACGGGAGTAGTAACGGTACTGGTTGCATTCATCCACATAGTCGGGGACAAGAAGTCCCGTTTTGCTGTAAAAATGCAGCGTATCCTTGGGAATGCCGGTGATTTTGCTGACCTCGCCGATGAGATAATATCCTTCTTTCACAGAGAAACTCCTTTGCCTTTCTTTCTTTTCATTATCATAACGCAGAAAGTTCCGGCATACAATCATCGGATTCCTTTTCGCCGTCTTTTTCACTGCAATTTCCGTCCCGAAGCTCCTTCACAGCTTCCAGCTTGGCATAGAGGGTTTGTTCAAGAAATGTGACTCTGGTAAGCGTTTGAATGACGGAACAGTCAATTTCGAGTAAATCGTGTATGCTGTCAGCGATTTGGACCGCCTTCTGAAGCTTTTCACCTTCGGCGTTGAGAATATGGGACAGGGCGGCCTCGTTGAGCGCAATGGATTCCAGCAGACTGCAGAGGGAGGAGCAGCAGTTTTGGCATTCGCAGCAGTATCTGCAATTACATTTTCCGCCGCAATTACAGGCAGGGGTGCAGCCGTCCTTACATTTACAGCTGTCTTTGCATCGGCAGCTGTGATTGCAGCAGGGACTCTTACAACGGCAATCACATTTAGGCTTGCATTCATGTTTGCACTCACATTTATGGCTGCATTTATGTTCACTCTTTGGGGGGCATTTGCAGGGGGTGATATCGCAGACATCAATTTTGCATCTTGGCACGCATATGGTATGGTCAGGCTTGGCGGCCAGGATAGACAGGATAATTGCTTTTCTGTCAGGTTCCGGGCAGGTATGGAAGGCAATATCTATTACCCGGCAGGCGGCGGGAAGGCTGGCGGATGTTACCAGCCGGCCCTGGAATGTGAAAAACTGGATAACCTGTTTTCCGCCGCTGTCACAGACTGTGGCATAGCAGGATAAAACCGACAGGACCGATGAGAACTGGATGTTGTCAGCCTCTTGAAGCGTACGGATAAACTGGCCGTTCTTTTTAAATTCGGCGACCGTATTGGTGAAAGCGGCGAGGAAGGTATTGGTCTGACGGTGATAGGAGACGGCAGTTATGCGTGGACAACTGCCGTCCTGCGGACAGAGCCCGACCCTGCTTATTTCTTTCATTTCCCGGTCAAGTTTAAATAGTGTCTTTGCGGAGTCTTCGTTCCATGCCCAGAAACAATTCTCCTTATTATCATAGCTGATGGAAGTATAGGGCCTGCAGGTATCAATGAGGCAGCAGAGTATAAAATCCAGGCTGAATTTACAGATTTTAAGTTCTGAGGGCACAGTCAGGAAAAAATAATTTCCATCGAAGGCCATTCCTGTGTATTCTTTACAGCATTCCGGTGAAAAAGTGAGTGTGACATCCGGTATCAGCGTAGTATTCATTAAGTTTCTCCTGGTTAAGATTCAGCATTGTATTTTATCATATGCATTCCATGGGAGGAAGACCACACCGCCTTTGGGGCCAGGTAACAACGCACTTTTTTTTACATAAACTATAGCAGAGAAGAAGAAACAACCGGATACTGATGAATTCTCAATAATGATAAAAACGGAGGAAACGAATATGGGGATGCCCATTATAACGCCGGGGAACAGTACCTGTGAACAGGCGGTAACCAATTTAATTGAATCAGTTGCAATGCAGGAAAACGCATTGTCGCATATTTTAAATGCGGAAGGTGAGAAAATGCAGGCGATTATTTCCATGGAGGATGTCACCGCCGGACAGCTGTTGTCCATGAACCGCTCGGTGGACCAGATGGTAAACGCGGCCGCCAGACTGGAAATGATATTACAGGCCAAGGTGGAACTGGCCGGTCAGCTGTGCAGCCTTCCGGAAGATATCCTGACAGAGGAAGAGGGAGGTGGGTTATAGTATGGCTACCATATCAGGAAGAGTTATATTTGACAGAGACAGAAGCCTGACTGTATCCACCGGGGATTCAGGCATTGCCGGCATACCTGTTGTTCTGCAGAATACCGCGACGGGAGTACGGCTTACGGTGCTTACGGATGCCAATGGAAACTATTCTTTTATTAATGTGCCAAACGGTAACTACAGAATTGTGGAAGCCTACGGCACCCCGGGCGGAGTGGCCTCACCGGGGAATTTTGCGGATGCACAGGCGGGCAGCATACCTGTGGGAACAAATCCGCCGATTGGCGCCGTAACGAATCCGCCTGCAGGGAGCACGAACCTGGATTCCCTTACTCCGGATACGCTGTTTGTAACGGTTGCCGGCGCGGATATCGGAAATCAGAATTTTTTCAACGGTCCGGTGATCTATACGCCCATTGAAGCAATTTTGGACGAATGCGCCGTTATTTCCGGGGAAAATCTGATTGACGCCGCCGACGGCGGTACCTTTGGCACTTTCCCGCCGGGCACGCCGGCAAATACGGGTGCGCCCACAGAGCCATATCCAGGCGTCACCCCGGATTTCACATATGTTCTGCCTGACCCGGAAAACTATACGCCGATTGGCGGAGAGTATACGGTGCAGAATATCATGAATAACGCGTTAAGTGAGGCAATAGGCGCCTGGTGGAGAATTGCGGATCATACGGCGGGCAATGAAACAGGAAGAATGATGGTGGTAAACGGTTCGGATCCCGGCGCAGTTTTCTTCCGGGACACTGTGACGGTGCAGCCGAATACAAATTATCTTTTTACCGCATGGATCCTGAATCTTTTTAAAGTGACAGGATACCCGAATCCGGAGCTTGGGGTACGCATCCTGAATCCGGAGGGAGATGTGTTATACAGCGCCACCCTGGGAGCCTTGATTCCGGTCAATACGAATGCGCCGGAATGGAAGCAGATAGGCACGGCGCTTAATTCAAGGAATAACACGAGCCTGACCGTTGAATTCCTCAGTGAAGGGCCGGAGGTTATAGGAAATGATTATGCGATTGATGACGTTTCCTTCAACGAGATACTTGTGAGGGAATTTATTCCTGTAAAAACTGCCAGTACATCAACCGCAAGCGTAGGTGAGGTTATCGATTATACGGTGACTCTTACAAACACCTGTTCCAATCCACTGACAGACGTATTTTTCAGGGATGCAGTCCCGGCAGGCCTGGTGTTTGTCCCGGGCAGCGTCCTTGTCAATGGGAATCAGGTACAGACAGCCAATCCCAATACGGGCTTCACGCTGCCGGATATTCCGGGAGGCGGGATGGCTACGGTCAGATTTTCCGTATTGGCAGAATCGATCCCGGCACAGAACCCGACGGTGAACAACGCCGGTATTTCTTACTCTTATACACCGGTGGAAGGGGGAATCCCCGGAGAATTTGAAGTGACGTCCAATGAAGTCCCGGTGCTGGTAGAAGGTATGCTGGCGGATGTTTCCGTAGTTAAAACGGCCTCTGGTTCTGCCAGGCCGGGAGAAGCGCTGACCTATACGGTTACGGTATCCAATGCGGGCCCTTCCGAGGCTGAAAATGTGGTGCTGACGGATCCGGTTCCCGGAAGCCTTACGGGCGTGGAATTTTCTGCGGACGGCGGGACTATATTCAATCCCTGGACCGGAAGCCTGAACCTGGGCGTATTGGCCGCGGGAAGCTCCCGGACCATTCTCATCCGCGGGACCGTCATGGCGGAAGCTGCGGGAAGAATCGTCAATACGGCGCGTGTGGTCTCTTCCACACCGGATCCCCGGCCCGAAAACAATGTATCAACCGTTGTTTCAGGAATCCTGACTCCCAGATGCCAGGCGCTTGTGGATTTGGTAGGCTCCGTGGCTTTACAGGAAGCGGCGCTGGCCCGGATTTTAAATGCGGAAGGAGAAAAGATGCAGGCGTTTATTGGGATAGAAGGGGTAACGACGGAGGAGCTGTTCCGGCTTAACAGGTCGGTGGCAAACCTGATGGGAACCATTACCAGGTATGAAAACATTTTGCAAGCCAAGCTGCAGAATGTTTCCACACAGATGGAGGACTGTGCACTGACTGAGGAGATATAACGGGCAGAACCGGTTCCTTCCTTAAAACGATATTAATATGACATTTGCACAGAAAACCTGGTGTGCACCGTGTATTGACGCGGACTGCGCACCGGGTTTTTTGCGTCTACGAAGGCTGTCTTTGGGGCTGCGGTTTGTATCGTCTGCGCTTTTGTGATAAGATGAGACGTAAAGCCGGCGGAAACGGTTGGGTTTTGACTTATGGGCCGCAGACGGAGGGGCAGGAGAACAGGATGAAAAGGATTTTAATTATAGAGGATGATACGGATATCAATAATATGACAGCGGAATTCCTGCGGGAAAAGGGCTGCATAGCGGAGCAGGCGTTTTCAGGAACGGAAGGAAGGCTTCTGTGGCAGATGAAGGAGTTTGACCTGCTGCTTTTGGATCTGATGCTTCCCGGCCTGCCGGGCGGGGAGCTGCTCAGGCAGATACGGGCAGCCAGCCGGATCCCGGTTATTGTGCTGACTGCTAAAAATTCCCTGGACGACAAGGTGGAGCTTCTGGGTGGCGGCGCAGATGATTATCTGACCAAGCCCTTTGAACTGGAGGAGCTTTGGGTGCGTATCCTGGTGCAGCTGCGACATCGTGGGAATGCGGGCGGGGAAAAGGAGCTTACCTTCAAAGACTGGACGATTGATCCGCAGGCCAGGATACTGACGGCCGGAGGAAAAGCGGTGGATCTGACAGCCCATGAGCTGGGAATTGTGGAGCTCCTGATGCGGCATCCGAAAAAGGTTTTTACCAGGCAGGAGATTTATGAGGCTGTGTGGCAGCAGGATGCTTTTATTGAGGATAAGACGATCAATGTGCATGTGAGCAACATCCGGGCAAAGCTGCGCTCGGCAGGCGCCGGGGACTATATTTCCACTGTATGGGGAATCGGATTTAAGCTGACAGAATAACATTTAATACTTTCTTTATCTTTTCTTTGCGATTTCTCTATCTGTTTCTGCGATAGTAGAGGTATCGTAATTGACGGCAGACTGGCAGCTATAGATAAATTTTCACCTCAGCTGTGAAGGCGCCGGAAGGTTACGGGATATCAAAGAAGGAGGCAGCGGTAATGGAAGTGGTGCAGACAAGGGCGCTTTCTAAAGTTTATGGGAAAAAAAGTGCGGTGGATGAATTGTCGATGACGGTCCATGAGGGTGACATTTACGGATTTATAGGAAAAAATGGAGCCGGAAAATCAACGGCGCTGAAGATGTTGTGTTCGCTGGCGGCTCCCACGTCGGGAGAGATTGCCATATTTGGAAGGCCGGTTACGGACAGCGTGTCCAGAAAAAGGACAGGGATCCTGATTGAAAGTCCCGGCATTTACCCCGGACTGGGCGCGGAAGATAATATGATGCAGAAGGCGGTCTGCCTGGGGCTGGTGGATGGAAAAAAGAAGGTGCGGGAGCTGCTTTCCCTGGTAGGCCTTTCCGATACCGGGAAAAAGAAAACGAAACAGTTTTCCATGGGCATGAAGCAGAGACTGGGAATCGCCATGGCCCTGCTGGGCAGTCCCGATCTGCTGATTCTGGACGAGCCGGTAAACGGTCTGGATCCGGAGGGGATAGTAAAGGTACGCGCGCTGCTTCAGAAGCTGAACCAGGAGAGGGGCATCACTATCCTGATCAGCTCACATATCCTGGGTGAGCTGGGAAAGCTGGCGACCCGCTACGGGGTGATTCGGGATGGCAGGATGGTGCAGGAGATCACAGCGCAGCAGCTGGAAGAAAACTGCAGGGACTATCTGCATGTAAGGGTAAACCGGCCGAAGGAAGCGGCGGTGTGCCTGGAAAAGAAGCTGGGCCTGACCCAGTATGAGGTGCGTCCGGAGGGGCGGCTGCAGATTTACGGCAGCTGTGACGGCGGAGAGGTGAGCAATGCGCTCACGCAGGAGGGGATTGTGATACAGGAGCTGTACCGTCACCGGAGGGATACAGAAGAATATTTCCTGGAAATGATGGGAGGCGGAGAGAATGCTTAATATGCTGAGAATGGATCTTCGCCGTATGTTTCGTTCCAAAATGTTCTATATCGCTTTCCTCTGTCTGACTGCAGGAATCCTGATAATGATCATTATGCTTCACACAATAACGGATCCGGAGCTTCGTGAGCAGGCGATTGACGCGGGAATGAAATTCACCACCACGAATGATTCGGATTTCGATGAAATCAGGCAGATGTCGGAAACAGAGGCGCTCTGTTCCACTATTTACAGCGGTGGATTTTTCTTTGTTGCGCTTTATGTTGTGGCGGTTCTGTTTATCTGTTCTGATTTCAGCAGCGGCTTTGCCAAAAACATTTTTTCCTATAATGGAGGACGATGGCGTTATTTCGCCGGCAAAATGATCTGCATGTCGGTGGTCTGCGCTGTCTGGATAGCCGGATCCATGTTGGCTTTCCGGGTAATATGCAGGATTTGCGGTATGTACTTTGCGCCGGATGAACCGGGCGTCTATGCGGCTTTTTTCCTGGGATATCTGTTAATCGGGGCGGCTTATATGGCGCAGGGCCTCTTCCTCAGCGTGATGTTCAGAAGCGAGGGCGCCGGGATTGCGGCGGCAATCGTCGTGCCGGGCGGGATTCTGATAGTCATGGTGGAATCAATGCTTGGAAACTGGGGGCTTTCCATTAATGATATGACGTTATATGGCTGTGTGCAGAATATGACAGGATATCTTGTACAGGGGGATTCCTTTATGAAAGGCGCTGCAGTGGCAGGCGTATGGCTGGTAATCTGGTCAGCAGCCAGTCTCTGGCCGCTGTATAAAAAGGATATTTAGGCAGAAAAATCGTAATAGTTCAACTGCCGGAGCTATTACAGGAAAAGAGTTGTTCCCTATAAGGAGGGCGCATGAACTGGATAATCATGGGACTGGGCGCGGCTTTGCTGCTGGCGCTCCTCCGGCTGTGGCGTTGTGAAAGGCAGCTGAAGGACTGGGCGGAGCAGCTGGAGGAAACGGATGAAAACAGTAACCTGCGGTTGGGCACAAGTGTGCGCAGCCGCGCTTTCCTGCGCTGCTGCAGGGCAATGAACCATCGGCTGGAAAACGGGCAGCAGGCGCGGATACGCCTGGAAAATATGAGCAGGGAACTGAAATATACCGTATCCTGCGTCTCTCACGATATCCGCACTCCGCTGACAGGAGCGATGGGCTACCTGCAGCTTCTGGAAAACACTCCGGATGCTGCCAGGCAGAAGGAATACATCTCCATTATCCGCCGGAGGATGGAGGATCTTGAAGGGCTGCTGGAGGAGCTGTTCTTATTTTCCAAGCTGTCCAATGAAGAATACAGCATCGAATGCTCGGAAACAGCGCCATTCCCCGTGCTCTGCGATGTGCTGGCAGGCTTCTATTACAGGCTTACGGCCGCGGGTGTGGAGCCGGCAGTGGAATTTGGGGAAGAGGAAAGAGGCGTCTGGGGATCGGAGGAAGCGCTGCGCCGGATTTTTTCCAACCTGCTGCAGAATGCGCTGCGTTACGGAAGCGGGCGGTTGGAAATTAAAAGACAGGGAAACCGGATCACGTTTACCAATCCCGTAAAACAGCCGGAAACACTGGATGCGGACCGGCTGTTTGACCGTTTTTACCGTTCGGATGCGGCAAGGCATACCGGCGGCGCCGGACTGGGGCTGGCCAGTGTGAAAGGGCTGATGGAGAAAATGGGAGGAAGCGCTGCCGCGGCGGTGGAAGCCGGGCAGCTGACAATTATCCTGGAATTCAAAGCCCCGGGAAATTTGTGATATTTGCCTTCCGGTACTGCCCGGGAGGCATTCCTGTATATTTGCGGAAGGCCTTGTTTAAGTGGAATTCGTCATAGAAGCCGAAATTGACAGCCACCGTCTGCAGCTTTGCCTCAGGATAATCCAGGAGGAACTGCTGGACCATATGCATTTTTTCTTCCATCTGGTATTGATAGAAGGTTTTTCCATATTGGAGCTGAAAACGCCGGTTCAGCGTCCTGGCGCAGATGCCAAGCAGATCCGAAAGCTCCCCCGCGGTAAAGAACTTCTGTGGATTTTGGGCCAGCAGGGAAACGGACCGCAGCAGTACTTCATCATGAAAATGCGCTTCCTGTCCGCAGCATTCCTCCAGCTCCAGAAGCAGCAGTTCAAACAGCGTGTC
Source organism: Eisenbergiella massiliensis (assembly GCF_003435485.1). Classification (NCBI taxonomy): domain Bacteria; kingdom Bacillati; phylum Bacillota; class Clostridia; order Lachnospirales; family Lachnospiraceae; genus Eisenbergiella; species Eisenbergiella massiliensis. Next base: position 543,872 of record NZ_QVLV01000002.1, on the reverse strand, counting down.
CAGCTTCCGGTTCCGCCGGGGCGCAGGCTCATGCCAGATGGAGACAAGCTCCTGAAACAGCAGCTTTACCCGCGGCCGGCCGCCACAGTGAATCAGAGGGGGAAGAAGCGCGCCTTCGGAGGGTGTTTCCTTGCCGCATTGGAAGGTATCCTTATGTCCGGCGCCGATATGGAAGTATATGGTCTGCGTCCCGGGGAGGCAGTCCCTGACGCCGAAGTGATGCTGTCCGGCGTGCAGTATGAGCACATCGTCGTTTTCCATGAAAAAGGCTTCCCTGCCCTGGAAGATTTCCCATTGTCCATTTAGCATATATACAAAATCGTGCTCCTGCATGACACGGTCCGGATGGAGACAGCCCTGGGCATAGTAAATATAGCTTGCCGCGCTGATTTTCCTGGGGGATCCGAAGCTGTAAAAGGGCATCCGCAATCACCTTCTTTTTTTAGTATGAGTCCATAATATACATTTTTATTCCTCTTTGTCAATGGACGTTGGCGGGAGGATTTTTTATACTATAGAAAACCGCGGCAGGACAGACAGGTCTGCGCCGTAAGGAATGGGAAAGGAAGAATGAAGGATGAAAAAATTAAATGTAGTGCTTGTGGGTCTGGGCTTTGGAGGGGCGTTTGTCCCGATTTATAAGGATCATCCCGCCGTAGGGAACATTGGGATTTTTGACACGGATACCGGGCGGATGGAGGAATTCGCCCGCACGCACGGCATTCAAAGGCAGTATCACAGCTTTGATGAAATACTGCGGGATAAGGAAGTGGATGCGGTTCATCTGGTAACACCGATTCCGCTGCATGCCGAACAGACGGTGGCCGTGCTGGATTCCGGAAAGCATTGTGCCTGCACCGTGCCGATGGCGACATCCCTGGAGGATCTGGAGCGGATTACCGCCGCGGTGAGAAGAAGCGGGAAAAAATATATGATGATGGAAACCACGCTTTATACCAGGCAGTTTTTCTATGCCAGGCAGATGCTGGAAAACGGGGAATTCGGTAAAATTCAGTTTCTGCGCGGCTCCCATTATCAGGATATGGCGAACTGGCCTTCCTACTGGATGGGGCTTCCCCCGATGTGGTACGGGACCCATGCCATCGCGCCCATGCGGGTTATGGCAGGATCGAGGATACAGAAGGTACATTGCTTCGGCTCCGGCACCATGGAGGAATGGCTTGTCAGACAGTACCAGAACCCGTATCCTGTGGAAACGGCAATCTTCTCCTTTGAAAACGGGCTGAAGGGGGAGGCTACGAGGACGCTGTTTGAAACGGCCAGGGTTTATCAGGAGGGCATGTTTATTTACGGCAGTGAAGCGAGCTTTGAATGGGGCTTTGCAGACGATGATGATCCGGTGATTACAACCGCGCAGAGAGCGGAGGACGGAAGAAGAGGCGGAACCACGTCGGTGGAGGCGCGGGTGATGCCCAACTTTTATGAGATGCTGCCCAGGGAAATCCAGAAGCATACGGTAGGCGGCAATTATGATCCGCTCAATCCCCAGGATTCCCTTATCAGCGGCGCGGCGGGCGGCCATCACGGGTCGCATCCCCATCTGGTGAATGAATTCCTCAAAAGCATTCTGGAAGACAGGAAGCCTGCGGTGGATGAGGTGCTGGGAGGCAATATTACCGCGGCGGGAATCTGCGCGCATATTTCTGCCATGAAGGATGGGGCGGAGGTTGTGGTGCCGGAGTTTTAAAGCCTGAGTTTTATATGGTAAAATAGCAGTTGCAAATAACAATAATTTGACGTATGGTGCCGTAATTTTTTTACGGCACCATATTGCTGCTTTAGGAGAAAAAGGGTATACTGTGTGTGATTATCAGGTTTTAGGATAGAAGGTAGCTGATTAGTAAGATGATTATCTATGGCAGCAATGCGACCATAAAACAAATTTGGGAAAAATGTAAAGGAGAAAATCATGAGCGGAGTCGTAGGAAGCAGCACAGTGACACAGGTAGGATTTATTGTAAGAGACATTTATGAAACAAAAAAGAAATGGGCGCAGTTTCTCGGCGTAGAGGAACCACCGGCAGTGGAGGCGGGGGACTATGCGGTGACCCAGACCGAATACAAGGGACAGCCTGCGCCCGGCGCACAGAGTCTTCTGGCATTCTTTGATGTAGGGCCGGGACTGCAGCTGGAATTAATCCAGCCCAACGAAGAGCCTTCCACCTGGAGAGAATTCCTGGACAAGCACGGCGAAGGCGTACATCACCTGGCCTTTAACGTAAATGGTATGAATATGCAGCAGGCGGTGGTAAACTGTCAGGATTTTGGAATGACGCTGGAACAGAAGGGGGAATACGGCAGCGGAGACGGCAGGTATGCTTATCTGTCGGCTGAGAAGGATCTTAAGGTATTGATTGAGCTTCTGGAGAGTGATCACAAGTAAAATACCCACAGCGGCCGTCAAAAAGAACAAAGCGGGCAACGCATGTCCGTATTCCCATTTTTTTAAGGAAAGGGAAAACAAAAAAGAGGAGGGCAAATCATATGCGGATTGGATTATCTTCATCGTTAAAGCATGATACCCCGTCACAATGGGCAGAGAAAATGAAAGAGCTGGGCTGCGGGGCAGTAGTGTTCCCGGTGGATTATACGGCGCCGGAGGAACTGATTGAAGCTTATGCAGAGGCGGCAAAAAAGGCCGGCCTTGTCATTGCGGAGGTGGGCGCCTGGTGCAATCCGGTGGCACCGGCAGAAACAGAGCGCAGGGCGGCCATGGAGCGCTGCATCGGACAGCTGAAGCTGGCGGACAAAATAGGCGCCAACTGCTGTGTAAATATCGCAGGAAGCACAGGGAGCAGATGGGACGGCGCCTATAAGGAGAATTTCTCCGAAGAGCATTGGGAAAAGACGGTGAAATCCATCCAGGAGATCATCGATGCCGCCGCGCCGGTGAATACATACTATACGATTGAACCTATGCCCTGGATGGTGCCAAAGGATCCGGAGGAATATGAACGCCTGATTGCGGCTGTGGACAGAGAACGGTTTGCAGTGCACATGGATTTGGCAAACTGGATTACCAGCCCGGAAAAATATTTTAATAATGAAGACTTTATGGAAAAATGCTTCGATAAGCTGGGGAGCCATATCAAAAGCTGCCACATTAAGGACGTATGCCTTCAGGCGGAGTTTACCTTCCAGCTGAAGGAGACAGCCTGCGGGGAAGGAATTCTGAATCTGGAAAAATATGCCCGGCTGGCAGACAGAGTAAACCCGCAGATGCCCATGATCATTGAGCATCTCCATTCGGACGATGAATATCTGGAAAGCATCGCCTATCTGAAGGCAAGATTGGAAAAAGCCGGAATCCGTATGTGCAATTAAGCGCTCTGCGGAACCGTTATCATATTGAACTGCTGATATAAAGGGAGGACATCACTAATGGGAAAGTACTATCTGGACATGGAAAAATATAAACAGCTGGCCCGCCAGGCTGTGGCGGAGGGCTGCGTTCTGTTGAAAAACGAGAACAACACGCTGCCGGTAAAGAAAGGGGAAACTGTTTCCGTATTCGGCAGAATACAGCTGAATTATTATAAAAGCGGCACCGGCTCAGGCGGGCTAGTAAATACCCGCTATGTGACAGGAATCCTGGATGCGCTGCGCCAGGAAAAGGAGATACACGTCAACGAAGAGCTGGCGGCAGTCTACGAAAAATGGTGCGAAGGGCACCCTTTTGATAAGGGAAAGGGCTGGGGACAGGAGCCATGGTCCCAGGAAGAAATGCCTTTGCCGGACAATGTGGCAAAAAGAGCCGCTCAGATAAGCGACGTGGCGCTGGTTATCATCGGAAGGACCGCCGGGGAGGATCAGGATACCAAGGCTGAACCGGGAAGCTACCTGCTTACGGAAGAAGAGGAGGCCATGATCCGTACGGTAAGCAGACATTTTACCAGGACGGCGGTACTTTTGAATGTGGGGAATATCATTGATATGAAATGGGTGGAGACCTGTAAGCCCTCCGCTGTTCTTTATGTATGGCAGGGCGGAATGGAGGGCGGCAGCGGCGTTGCCGACGTGCTGACCGGCAGGGTAAACCCCTGCGGCCGTCTGAGCGATACTATCGCCCGTTCCATAGAAGATTACCCGTCCTCCTCCTGCTTTGGCGATCAGTACAGGAATTTTTATACGGAAGACATCTACGTGGGATACCGTTATTTTGAAACAACAGCCAAAGACAAAGTGCTTTACCCGTTCGGATTTGGATTGTCCTATACACATTTTTCCATGGAAACACTGGAATTTGCAGAGGACAGCGATTCCGTATCCTTAAAAATAGCAGTTGCGAATGAAGGAGAATTTCCCGGCCGCCAGGTAGTGCAGGTCTATGTTAACCCGCCCCAGGGAGTTCTGGGGAAGCCGCTGCGCAGCCTGGCCTCGTTTGCCAAGACCAGGGTGCTTATGCCGGGAGAAAAAGAGGAGCTTCCGTTTACTATATGGAAAAAGGAATTGGCCTCCTATGATGACAGCGGCGCGACGGGACATAAATCCTGTTATGTCTTAGAGGAAGGCACTTACCGCTTTTTTGCGGGAGAGGATGTGAGAAGCGCCGCTTTATGCGGCTCCTTTACGCAGCCGGAGCTGAAGGTGACACAGCAGCTTGAGGAAGCGCTGGCGCCTGTGACTCCGTTTTTCCGCTTGAAGCCGGAGGCTGTCTGCGGTAAAAAGACTGCGGAAGAGGCTGATGATTCCCTGGAACTGGAAATGGGAAAGGAGGCTGTGCCCCTGCGCACCATAAGCCTTGCGGACCGGATTCGGGAAAACAGGCCTGAAGCTGCGGCCTGCAGCGGCGATAAGGGCATTACCCTGGGAGATGTATATGATAAAAAGGCGGAACTGGACGAATTCCTTTCCCAGCTGACCGATGAGGATCTTGCCTGTATCGTGCGCGGAGAAGGAATGTGTTCCCCTAAGGTGACTCCGGGAACAGCAGGCGCCTTTGGCGGCGTGACGGACAGGCTGAAGGACTTTGGCATCCCGGTGGGCTGCTGCGCCGACGGCCCTTCCGGCATACGTATGGACTGTGGCACCCATGCCTTCAGCCTGCCCAACGGGACCTGCCTGGCCTGTACCTTTAATGAAGCGTTAGTGGAAGCCCTCTTTGAAATGGAAGGGCTGGAGCTGAGAAGAAACCGGGTGGATCTTCTTCTGGGGCCGGGAATGAATATCCACAGGAATCCGCTGAACGGAAGGAATTTCGAATATTTTTCAGAGGATCCCTATCTGACCGGGAAAATGGCGGCAGCCCAGCTGAAGGGCATGGGAAAAGCGGGAACCAGCGGAACGATCAAGCATTTCGCCGGAAATAACCAGGAATTTTCAAGAAATCTGGCGGATTCGGTAATTTCGGAAAGGGCACTGCGTGAAATTTATCTGAAGGGCTTTGAGATTGCGGTGAAGGAAGGCGGGGCGATCTCCATTATGAGCACCTACGGCCCGGTGAACGGCCTATGGACCGCCGGAAGCTATGACCTGCTGACCACGATCCTGCGGAAGGAATGGGGCTTTGACGGCCTGGTGATGACGGACTGGTGGGCGAAGATGAACGATGAGGGACAGGATGGAGATACCCGTAACACGGCGGCCATGGTGCGCGGGCAGAACGATGTATACATGGTGGTATCAGACGCTGCGTCAAACAGCGCCCAGGACAATACCCTGGAAGGCCTGGCCGACGGCAGGATTACCAGAGGCGAGCTGCTGCGCAGCGCCCGGAATATCTGCAGCGTACTGATGCGTCTGCCTGTTATGGATCGGTTCCTCAACCGGATTTCAGAGGAAGAACTGAAGGAGCAGAGGGAGAGCGCGGGAGAGGATGCACAGTTCCTGGATTTGAAATATCAGGAGGTGGATCGGGATACGCCGCTGGATATTTCAGGGATTTCCACGGAGAAGGGGGCTTCCTCCGTGCTGGGAGTGAAGCTTCTCCATCAGGGAATTTATGCCATTCAGATCAAAGCCAGATGTGATGCGGGCGAGCTGGCCCAGGTGCCCATGTCTATCTTTATGAACCATGGAGTGGTAATCACCTTTACCATCAACGGCACCCAGGGGGAATGGGTGGTACGCTCCTCAGATTTGGGAGAATTCCGTTTCCCGCACCAGTATCTGAAATTTTATTTCGGCCAGTCAGGCCTGGAGCTGGGAGAAGTGAGAATGATTTTAAAGGAAGAACTGCAGTAACGGTTTGGACGTAAGAATACCGGAAGGAAGAGAATGTTTTATGATAAACTATAAATGCGGCTGCCAGGTCACGGATGCGGTGATATTTGATATGGACGGCGTGATAGTGGACAGTGAAATGCTGTATCTGAACTTACGCTGGCAGTTTGCCAGGGAGAAAAATCCGGAAGTGACGCTGGAAGAGCTGTATCCCACGGTGGGCCGCTCCTCGGAAGGCAGCTGGTCCCTTGTGGCGGAGGCGGTGCATAACGGAATGACCTGGCAGGAGCTTCTGGCGGAATACCGGAAAACCGTGGTATGCACCTATGCCTCGATTGATTTTGCCAGTGTGTTCCGCAGGGAAATACCGGGGGTGCTGGAGAGTCTGAAGCAGCGGGGAATCCGGCTGGCATTGGCCTCCTCCAACGGTCTTTCCATTGTGGAAAAAATCCTTACGGATAACGGCATACGCCCTTATTTCGAGGTGGTGGTCAGCGGAGAGAGCTTCCGGCGCAGCAAGCCGGATCCGGAAATTTATCTGCACACGGCTTCCTGCCTGGGAGTGGAGCCGCAACGCTGTCTGGTGGCGGAGGATTCCACCGCAGGCATTACGGCGGCCCACCTGGCCGGGATGAGGGTCGCCGCGGTGGTGGATGACAGGTTTGGCTTTGACAGGTCGCTGGCAGATTATGAGGTGAAACAGATCTCAGATATTCTGCAGCTGGTCGAAGGGAAAACGGATGAAAAAACGGGTGGACAGGATAAATAGAAAAGCAGTAACGGTTCAGCCTGCTGAGCTGTTATCGAAAAAGGGCTGACGCATGGAGGCGGCAGACGGGAGGCGCTGTTGTTTTACAAGGCTGCGGAACATAAGGTAATTATAAAGGATACTGCCATGGATTATGTGGAATTCGGCTATGGCAGCAGGCCGCTCATAATTTTGCCCGGACTGGGCGACGGGTTGAGAACCGTTCACGGTCAGGCCGTCAATCTGGCTTTTTACTACAGGAAGATTGCCCCCTATTACCGGGCGTATATTTTCAGCAGAAAAAATAAGCTGGAAGAGGGTTGTACGACGAAGGATATGGCAGAGGATCTGTGGCTGGCGCTGGAACAGCTGCGTCCATGGAATACGGAAAAAATTTACCTCATGGGGATATCCCAGGGCGGTATGATTGCCCAGCATTTTGCCATAGCCCATCCGGATATTGTGGAAAAACTTGTTCTGGGGGTGACTGCGTCCAGGCAGAACGAAATCCTGAAAAATGCTGTTAACGGGTGGATGGAGATGGCGGCAAAGGGCGATTACAGATCGCTGATGACAGATACAAGCGAGAAGACATATTCCCTGAAAACACTGAAAAAATACAGGCCTCTTTATCCGCTGCTGTGCAGGGTGGGAAAGCCGGAGGATTTCAGCCGGTTCCTCATCCAGGCGGAGTCCTGCCTCACCCATAATGCCTATGAAGAGCTTTCCGGGATAAGCTGCCCTGTCCTTATCCTGGGAGGAGGCGACGATAAAATTGTGGGGACAGGCGCCGCGCCGGAAATGGCAGAAAAAATCAAGCAGTGCAAAATGATAATTTATGAAGGACTGGGACATGGCGCTTATGATGAAACTGAGGATTTCAACCGCCAGGTCATGGATTTCCTGAATGAGACAGCTTTGGAGGAAAACGTATGAGAAGAAAAGACAGAGAAATTACGGAACCGGCCAAAATACGGGAGATTATTGAAGCCAGCCATTGCTGCAGGCTGGGTTTTTTTGACGGAAAAGAGGTTTACATTGTCCCTCTGAGCTTCGGTTATGAAGAAGAGGAGGGCAGGAGATTTTTCTATTTTCACAGCGCAAGGGAAGGCAGGAAAATCGATTTGATTTCGGCAGCGCCTTCTGTGGGGTTTGAACTGGATACGAATTATGAGCTTGTGGAAGGGGATCTGGCATGTAATCATTCCGCGCGTTTTCAGAGCGTAATCGGTACGGGCCGCGTCAGCTTTGTGGATGCAGCGGAGGAAAGAAAGGCGGCGCTGCAAAGCATCATGCGCCATAATACCGGCAGGGACGACTGGGAGTTTTCGGATGCGATGGCAGAAGCGGTGCGCATCCTCAGGCTGGACGTGACGGAGCTGTCCTGCAAGGAGCATCCGTAGAAGCTTTTGCCAGGCAGGCCGGAGCTGCTGCACGGCGGCTTTTTGCCTTTTGCCGTCGGCAGCAGATAAATCAACGATGCGTTTTTTTACATAGATCTTGTATTCAGGCAATCACAACTCGTTAATAGTGTCTGTAACCGCCATATTACGAATACGCTTTGCTGGTGTGTGAACCGCAGCAATACACGAAAATGAAATCAATAAAATAATAATTGCTATTGGAGTGACAGGAATTTTCCATACGCCGCCAAAATGGCTTAAAATAATCTTCACATAAATAAGATAGTGAAGCAGCAGGCCGAGTACAATTCCAACAATCGTACCGCTGGCAGCGTATGTAACGGCTTCGGCAGCTATCATTTTCGTTACTTGCCGGCTTTCCATGCCAACAGCGCGCATTGCGCCATATTGCTTAATCCTTGCAGATACGCCTATGGAAATACTGTTCATAATATTCAGCACGGTGATAAGGGAAATAATCGCCAGAAAACCGTATGCTGCAAGACGGAACACCCAGTAGGAGCCGTTGACATCTCTATTTTCTTCCCTATTATCCAAAAACAGATAATCACCAGCCAGATCACAAATTCTATTTACGTCTGCCTCAGAAACATCTTTTTCCAGCATCACACTAACCATCATATAGTTTTGTTCACCCAGCAGGCGTGTATAGGTTTCTTCCGAGCAGACCATTGTAGCCGAACCGCTGACGCTTCCCACTCCCTCGGAAACGATACATGCAATTTCAATTTCTTCACCTCCGATTTTAATTTTATCGCCAACGCTTAGCCGTTTATCCTGATTATAGATTGCCAACGCATAGCCGGAATTTCCATAGACCTTTGATAAATCGCCGCTCATAACAGAGTTCTTGAAATTGTCAATCATGAACTTATTATAAGAGAAAAGATCAACCGTTTCTGCCCTTCCATTAATTTCAACAGGGTATGCAGCATTAAGCATAGTACCAAAAACAGTTTTCACACCGGGTATTTCTGAAATTTCTTCTACCAGATCCCTGGTTACAGAATTTGCATCTTTTTCACTGCTGATTGTAATGTCTGGTGTAAAGTCGCTTATAGACGGGAGCAGCTTATGCACAAGATCAAGGCAGGCGGAAAATGCAAGAAACAGGACGATCATAAGGGCAAAGGAACCTGTAATAAGCAGAAGATTTTTCTTTGCGCCGGTTGCATGATGAATACCCAAAGAAGTTTCCACTTTGAAAAACCTTATTTTTGTGATGCGGCTAACCTTTTTCGATACATTTGCATTGCCGGATACTGCTGCTACTGGCGAAACCCGTGCTGCCTGCTTCGCAGGGGAATGGGCGGCAATGAATACAGTGACAACACCAACGGCAGCGCCGCTGAGAATACCGCTTATGCTTACTGCAAAAAGCGGCATATCCACCCACTCGCCTTTTACCAAAATTTTTAAAACCGCGCATAATATCCAGCAGGTTATGGTTCCCAAGGCACAACCGATCGGAATTGCTGTTTTACACCAGTTCAATGCCTCAAGCCGTACAAAACGTATGATTTGCTGTTTACTGGCACCAATACAACGCATCATCCCAAAAAATGCTGTACGTTGTGTCACATTGCTGTTCATACAGCTTGAAATCATAAAAACGCCTGAAACTAAAATGATAATGAAACAGACGGCTGCCAGAGGATAGAGCTGGCTTACACTTTTATTGCTGCTGGCTCCCAATATTCCCAAAAGACCCATATTTTCTTTTACATTTGCGGCGGTAAGATTGTATTGCTGCTTCAAGTCTGCAATCGCTTTTTTCAGGCCGCTTTCTTTTTTAAAGCGAATGTAGAATTGAGGGGCGGGCTCCGTACCGTTCATGGCAGAAATTTCATCAAATGCCGCCCGGTTCATATACACACAGGTTCCGTCAATAATATTGTTAAATTCAGTATCATCCTCATAGAAGCCGGAAATGGTATATTCAAAATCCCCCGCAGGTGTATTTAAGGTAATCCTGTCGCCAACCGTAATTCCGAATAAATCTTTTGCGTCAGCACTAAGAGCAGCTTCCTTTTCACTTTGCGGATAAGAACCCTCCAACGGGTAATTCATAATATTTGTTGTGTATGTTTCCTCAACACCATACAAAGCAGCATTTTTACCGCCTGTGTAATAACCTTGATCTGCACTGGTGTTTATTTCGTTGTACCATGAAGAAAAAGCAACATCAGAGGTTTCCATAATCTGTTTCGCTTCATTCTCTGATACATTTTGGAGGGCAATGTGCCAGTCCCCTTGATTGTGGCGCATTGTAGTGGTTTCTGCCTTTGTCCACATCTCTGCCATGGAAAAAATAGATGTTACCAGAAATACCGCAAGAATAATACAAATGCGGGTCATACGGCTTTGGCGTTTATGGACGCGCGCAGAAATAGGCACAAGGCTAAGGTAGCTTTTCATTCGCGGCACCTCCCAAAATCGGTCAGCTGCCCGTCGGATACCTGCAAAATCCTGTCGGCTGTCTGTGCGATACTTCTGCTATGGGTAATCATTACAATGGTCTGCTCATATTTTCTGGACGCCTCTTTCAGTAATGCAATGACTTCACTTGTATTTTGTGTATCAAGATTTCCGGTCGGTTCGTCGGCAAGTATCAGCGCCGGACGTGTCATTAAAGCGCGTCCGATTGCCACACGCTGCTGCTGGCCGCCGGAAAGCTGACTGGGAAGATGGCGGCGGCGTTCTTTTAGGTTAAGGACAGTAAGCAGCTCTTCCAGATATTTCATGTCCGGCTTCTGATAGTCAAGCAATACGGGAAAAACAATGTTCTGCTCCACGGTTAATTCCGGTATCAGGTTAAAACTCTGAAAAATAAAGCCAATATTCCTGCGCCGGAAAACGGTTAAATTACGTTCTTTCATAGAGAAGATGTCCTTGCCGTCAATAAACACCTTGCCGGAGGTGGGCGTATCCAGGGCCCCCACCATGTTCAGAAGCGTACTTTTCCCGGAGCCGGACTCCCCAACGACGGCAACAAATTCTCCTTTGGGGACAGAAAACGTCGCTTGTTTTAATGCGTGTACGGCAACTTCGCCATTTCCATAAGTTTTTGAAATATTTTTAACTTCTAATAAATCCATTCTATTAACACCTCTTTCTGTTTTGATATAAAAAGAGTAGCATACGAACCCTACTGCGAGATGACGCACAGCCTACAATTTTGTAGGAATCAGAAAATTGATGGTAAAGGTAGTTCCAACACCTGATAAGCTGTTTCTTTTGATTGTTCCATTATGCGCCTTAATAATAGTTTTTGTCAAAGGAAGCAAAAAAGAGTAAAATAAAGTATAAAAATAAGGAAAAGGGGATTTTAAATGGACGGTATACTTCATATTGTCAGTAAGGACAAGGATTACTGGAAAAACAGAAAAGTAGGAAATATCACTGCGGGCGAAGACACACTGGAGCTGACAGGGGGAAAGAAACAGGAAATCCTGGGTTTCGGCGGCTGTTTTAATGAGCTGGGCTGGGCTGCTCTGTTGAAAACGGAGCCTTCGGTACGGGAGAATTTTATCAGGGAGCTTTACGGAAAAGAGGGCTGCGCCTTTAATATGGGCAGGGTTCCCATCGGGGCCAATGATTTCAGCCTGGAATGGTACAGCTGCGATGAGACGGATGGGGATTATGAGCTGAAGGATTTCAATGTGGAGCGGGACAAGGAATATACGGTTCCCTATATCAGGGAAGCACAGAAATACTGTCCCGAATTAGAGCTTTTTGCCTCTCCCTGGAGTCCTCCCACCTGGATGAAGACGAAGAAGGTCTATAATTACGGACGGATCCGCATGGAAGAGAAGGTGCTGGACGCCTATGCAAGGTATTTTGTGAAATTTGTAGAGGCCTATAAGGAGCTGGGTATCCCGGTGTCCATGGTTCATGTACAGAATGAGCCCATGGCGGATCAGAAGTTTCCCTCCTGCCTGTGGCATGGCAGCGATATGAGAGATTTTATCAAAGGATATCTGGGGCCGGCCTTTGAAAAAAGCGGCCTGGGAACCCAGATCTGGCTGGGGACGATAAACGGTCCTTTTGTGGATTTCCGCTGGCCGGGCTACGGCGCACCCTATGAAGAATTTTATGATCAGTTTGCAAATACGATCTTAAGCGATAAGGAGGCCAGAAAATATCTGACCGGAGTAGGCGTGCAGTGGGGCGGAAAGCATCAGCTGGAGCAGATCGAGGCGAGTTTCCCGGAAATGCGTATCATGCAGACGGAAAGCGAGTGCGGAGACGGGAAAAATGAATGGGAGCAGGCGGAATATATTTACTTCCTGATGTGGTATTTTTTCCGGCACGGGGCGGAAGCGTATACCTATTGGAACATGGCGTTGCCGGAGGGCGGAGTGTCCAGCTGGGGCTGGTCCCAGAATTCACTGGCAACGGTGGCGGAGGATACGGGCGAACTGACGTTGCAGCCGGAATTTTACCTGATGAAGCATTTTTCCCATTTTATCAAACCGGGAGCCAGGTTGCTGGAAACAAAGGGGCACTGGACTGCAAATGCCCTGGTTTTTGAAAATCCGGACGGACAGCTGGTGGTTACGGTAATGAACAGCATGCACCAGGACAGGGTATTTACCTTCTTATGTAAGGAAAAATCCTTCTCGGCGGTGATAGAAGCCCATTCAATGAATACTTTCGTGATTGACGGAGGGCGCGGCTGATTTTTCCTGACAGATGCTCACGCAGGAAACGAAGTGCTTTGCGATGGGGACGGGGAATGCCCTTTACAGTAGTAAAGGGCAATGCGGGTTTCGATGGGCGGCAGGACGGGGATAACGCTGATGTAATTCTGTCCGTCCTCCGTTAGCTCCAGGCACCGCGTTGTCCGGTGAAAAAGGCTGACTTCAAGCCCCATACGGTAAAACTGTTGTAGAGGGCAAAAGGGTGAGCTTATATTGATACAGTGGTTGACTTTATGCGATATTTATGTAAATATAAAATAAGATTTTGTATTTGCATAAGATAATATTTTTTTTACATGCTAATTAGGGGAGGAAAATCCGCTGAACGCAAAGAAACCGTATTTTGCTCCGCAAAACAAGTAGGAGGACTGCTATGTATATAGAAAGGACCATAGAGCCAACCATCAAAAAAATAAGTGAAACATTTCCCGTATTAATTGTAACAGGGCCAAGGCAGGTAGGAAAAACGACACTGTTAACCCGGCTGGCGGATCCAAATAGAAAAATTGTTTCCCTGGATAATCCGACTATACGTGCATTTGCCAGGAGCGATCCTGAAATGTTCCTGCAAAGGTATGCCCCTCCCGTATTAATAGATGAGGTACAGTATGCGCCTGAATTATTGGACTATATTAAGGGATATGTGGACAGGAAGAAAACATGCGGAGATTTTTGGCTGACCGGTTCACAGACCTTTCATATGATGAAAAAAGTGACGGAGTCTCTGGCCGGCAGGGCAGGGATTGTAAAAATGCAGGGACTTAGCAACAGTGAAATACGCGGGAAACATTTTGCACCGTTTCAGGTTGACATTCCGGAACTGATGAATCGTATGAGTGATACGGAGCCTATGAATATCATACAGATATTTTCCCGTATTTATAAAGGCGCTATGCCACGCTTATATGAAAATGAAAATGTTGATAAAGAACAATATTATGAATCTTATCTGGAGACATATATCAGCCGCGATATCAAAGACCTGACTCAGGTTGCGGATGAATTGAGTTTCCTTAATTTTATGACAGTTGTCGCAGCGCGTACCGCAACAAATGTTAATTATGAAGCTTTGGCGGGCGAGGTTGGAGTTTCAGCGCCCACAGTGAAGCAGTGGATGTCCATATTGGTTTCTTCCGGCCTGGTTGCATTAATCCCTGCATTTTCCAATAATGCTCTGAAGCGTGTCATCAAGGCCCCGAGAATGTATTTTCTGGATACCGGATTATGTTCCCATCTGACAAGATGGAGCAGTGCGGAGGTTATGGAGCGCGGTGCCATGGACGGGCAGTTTTTTGAAACCTGGGTGGTGTCTGAAATATACAAAAGTTATATAAATGCCGGAAAGAATCCGCCGCTCTATTTTTACAGGGACAGCAATAAGAAAGAAATTGATTTGATTATTTATCAGGATGGAATTGTAAGTCCGGTGGAAATAAAGAAAGGCTCGGCACCTAAGGATGCTGTTAAGAATTTTTCTGTTCTGAATCCGATAGAAGAGGAGGCTGCTTCGGAGGATGTATTTTCAGGGACAGCGCATCTGAAAACAAAAGTTGGCACCGGCGCGGTAGTATGTATGCCGCCTGATTTAATTCCTGTTGATCGGAAAAACTGGTATGTGCCGGCATGGATTATTTAGACGGAGCTGGAAGATGGGGCACATTTTGTACAGGCGGATTCCGCCTGCAATAAAAAATTTATAAAACTGCCTGTGGAAAAATGCGTGGGCATAATCAGGGAGCCTGGATGCAGGCTCTCTTTTATATTCAGGCAACTTATGGTTGCGAAAAAGAACTTTCAAAATGATGGTAAGTAAAACACCTTCTGTGTATAATAATCAGTAACAGTTCAGGACAGCGGAAATAATTACTAAAAAAGGGAGGTTTGCTGATGAAGTTGGCAGAGAAGATTATGGAATTAAGAAAAGCAAACGCTATGACGCAGGAGGAACTTGCTTCCATCTGTAATGTGAGCAGGCAGTCTATTTCTAAATGGGAGGCGGATATAGCATTGCCGGAAACTGAAAAAATACTGTTATTGGGTAATATATTTCATGTTTCTATGGATGTGTTATTAAAGGATGAGCTGACATTAGGAGAGGTTAAAGAGGTGCATAGCTGCGGAACCAATGCTGTTCAAGGGAAAAAGAAGGAAATATATGAGGGCGTATTGATAAAGGAAAGCGTAAACGACGAGAATATTATTGATTTTTTAAATATCCACAAGATTGAATTATGGAATACAGGCGGAAAACCGAAATACTGGACAGCTCTTTTTTTTACCAGTGATAAGCAGGATTTGCCGGAACAAATGGCCAAAGTTATGGTTTCGGATACGGAAGGTGGTCAAAATTGGTTCGTTGATTTCAAAGCCGGAAATGAGAAATATATCGTATTCAAAGATAAAATATTAAAATACCGGATCGGTAACCAATCTGAGAAAGAAAATGTATGTGCTGAATGTCGCAAAATGGGTATTTCCGATGGAGAAATGAATTGGTCAGAATAGGAGAGCCGGCATGAGAGTAATATTAACATCAGCGGGGTTGGAAACAGAAGAGATTAAAGAGTGTTTTGTGAAAATGACAGGAAAAAAGATGGCAAACGTAAAGGCATTATTTATTCCGACAGCCGCCACAGATGTAGGAGCAATAGAAGTGTTGCCGAAATGGAATGGTAATCGGTGTGAGTGCAGGGAGCCTTCTTTTCTCTAATAATTTAGCTGGTAACTTGGGGTTAATAAATACAAAATTAGATGTACATTGTCAAGAAGGAGAGACGAGAGGTAAATTAGCATATCCCTTAAAGGACAATGTGAGATTAACAAATACCTGTGCACTTGTTGTGCGGGCATTACCAGATGAATTAGAGATAATCGGCGAATAGGAAGACGAACAATGTTTGAAGGATTTAATGAGTCTACAATAGGGTATTATCAGGCAATCAGAAAAGATAATTGTAAAAATACGCATAAAGAAAATAAAATGCTATACTTTGATGGCGTGAAATATCCGCTGGAAGAATTGTATTCTGAACTGTATCGATATTTCAGTAAAGCAGACGGGGATTTGCTGGGTAATAAGAGACAATGTATCTCTTCTGCATATAACGATGCACGATTTTGCAGGGATGCTCCGGTTAAGGAGTATTTTTACATACGATTTAAGCTGGACAAGGTGAATAAAAAGAATGCACCTGGCTTTTTTTTCGATGCATCTTTGACAGGGTATAAGTTTGGGTTGAATATCTATAATTCAGATGCAAAAGGTATGGAAAAAATAAGGGAGTATATATTGGATAACAGGAATTATGCAAAAGGAGTAATTGAAAAGTTTAATGAGTCTGGTTTGCTGGGAGTGCGGGGAGAAAAATATAAAAGAGCATGTTATCCTGAAGAAGATGTGATATTACGGGAGTGGTTGGAGCGCAGGAGAATTTCTTTTGTGCATGAAGATGAATTAAGCGATGTGTTTTTTGGGAGAGATATACTTGAATGTATGTTAGCTGCATTTGATAGTGTGCAGGATGTGTATTTTATGCTAAAGGAAGCACTGTAATTTAATCATAGGAAAAGGCCTATATTGGAGAATGTTTTCGGGTACGGAACCTGGAAGCGTTCTCCTTTTTACGTGCGACAGGCGGCACATATTTCTATCAGGTGCAATTCGGGATTTCAAAATCCTTTTCTGAAAAATCCTTTGCCATATCTTCCGTCAGGGCAGTATAGATGGCCGCAGTAATCTTTCTGCATGAATTTTTCAAATTTCGGTACAATAAATGTATAGAAAAAGGAGGTTCAATGGATGCAGAGAAATTATGTGGAAGAGACGGCCGTAATTACAGAGGAACTGATAGCTGAGTACAAATCATACTTATATAAGGAAGAAAAGAGCAGGAATACCGTCAGCAAGTATATCCGCGATATCCGGGCGTTTTCAGCTTTTATGGACGGCGGGCTGGTCAGAAAAGAAAATATTCTGGCATGGAAGGAAAAACTGCAGGCCACCCACAGCCCGGCCAGCATAAATTCCATGTTGGCTGCAGTAAATGGCTTTTTTGACTGGCTTCAGCTTCCTGAATTAAAGGTAAAACCTTTGAAAATACAAAGGGAAATTTTTTCAAAGCCGGAGAAGGAACTGACACGGACCGAATATTTACGGCTGGTGGAAACCGCGGAAAGAGAACACAGGCACCGGCTGGCGCTCCTTCTGCAGACCATCTGTTCAACAGGGATCCGGGTATCCGAACTGAAATATATTACTGCGGAAGCAGTGAAGACGGGCCGTGCGGCAGTGGACTGCAAGGGCAAAACCCGTATTGTCCTGCTGCCTTCAGAGCTGGTCCGTGTCCTTGGCCGTTATTGCAGCAGTCAGGGGATTGGGAAGGGAATGATTTTCTGTACAAAAAACGGGAAGCCGCTGGATAGGTCGAATATATGGAAAGAGATGAAGTACCTCTGTGAAAGGGCAAAGGTGGAGCCGGACAAGGTATTTCCCCATAACCTGCGGCACCTGTTTGCAAAGGTATATTATGAAATGGAAAAAGACCTGTCAAAACTGGCGGACCTGCTGGGACATGCCAATGTAGCCACCACGCGCATCTATACCATGGAAAGCGGTGTGAAGCATGTTCGGCAGCTCGAACGGATGGGGCTCGTTTTTGCGGGCAAACAAAAACCACATAATGATGATTATGTGGTAAATAACAGGAAACGGAGAAACTGACGCACATTCCGCACGGATATTCCCCTCTAAATGGATACGTAAACCAGGCCGGATAAAAAAATCATTCCCCGGCCTTTTTGTAATGTCAATTACCATAACGACTGCTTTTTTATTTATTCACCGCAGCCGTTACATTTAGTTGTATTTCTCATTTATACATGCTAAAATTAATATGTATTTTATTTTAAGTTATGTTTGTTACCACATAATCATCATTATGTAGTGTTCAACGGGCAGTGAGGCAGATTACACTGCCGCAGATATCAGAGATAAACGGAGGGAGAGACATACATTGAGAAAAACATTACTGGAAAGTTTGTCAAAAAGAGCCGGGCTGACTTTTTTATCAGACCTGCACTATAAACCCTATTGGCCTGATATCTACGATGCACTGAAGGAAATGGAGGCAGAGGATTATACCCTGGAAGAGTGGGAAGAGGCGGCAGAGTATATCCTGGGAAAAGGGGCCGGGCCATTCGATTCCGCGAAGTCTGTCTATCGCTGTATCCTGCAATGTTTGAAGCTGTACTGAAGCCATAAAAAAAGAGTCTGAATCCAGGCTCTTTTTTTTATGGAAAAGACCTTAAACAGAAATTATAAATTTTGTATGAAACGGTTTTGTCGGACGCATATTAATAAAGATATGAAAAAGAAGGAGGTAAAGCTTATGCTTGACCTGTCAAAATTAACAACAGAGTCCCGGAATCCGGATACTATGACGCTGGATGAAATGACTCCGCTGGAAATAGCCCGCACGATGAACCAGGAAGACGAAAAAGTGGTGAAGGCGGTGAAAGAGGTGCTGCCCGAAATAGCCACGGCGATCCAATGGGCGACGGAAAGCCTGGAGGCCGGCGGCAGGATTATCTACCTGGGAGCCGGAACCAGCGGAAGGCTGGGCGTGTTGGATGCGGTGGAATGCCCGCCCACCTTCGGTGTGGATCCCTCCCGGGTGGTGGGGCTGATAGCCGGCGGAGAAGGCGCTTTCATAAAAGCGGTGGAAGGTGCGGAGGACAGCCGGACGCTGTGTGAAGAGGATTTGAAAAAACTGGGCCTTACCAGCAAGGATATCGTGATCGGGCTGGCAGCTTCCGGAAGGACGCCCTATGTGATCTACGGCTTGAAATATGCAGCATCCGTCGGTTGCAAAACCGTAGGTATCGCCTGTAATAAAGGTTCGGAGGTGGGCAGACAGGCCCGGCTTGCCATAGAGCCCCAGCCCGGCCCGGAGGTCCTGACCGGCTCCACCCGTCTGAAGGCGGGGACCTGCCAGAAGATGGTGCTGAATATGATTTCCACCGGAAGTATGGTAGGCGTGGGAAAAGCCTATGAAAACCTGATGGTGGATGTGAAGCAGAGCAATGAAAAGCTGGTGGTGCGCGCGCAGAACATCACAATGACGGCCACAGGATGCACAAGGGAAGAGGCGGAGGAAGCGCTGAAGCAGGCAAAGGGACATGTGAAAACTGCGATCACAATGCTTCTCCTTCACTGCAGCGCTTCGGAAGCCGCCAGTAAGCTGGAGGCTGCCCACGGCAAAATCAGGGAAGCCCTTAAAACGAGTACCTTAAAATGAGTAAAAGCTGAGAAAAGGAGGCTGGCAAATGGATTACAGACAAATCAGCATACAGCTGCTGGAAAAGCTGGGCGGCAAAGATAATATATCCTCCAATGCCGCGTGCATGACAAGGCTGCGCGTGGGCATCCGGGATATGTCCAGGGTGGATCTGGCAGGCGTCAAAAAGGTGGAGGGCGTTCTTGGAGTTGTGGAGAGCAATACCCTGCAGATCGTGTTCGGGCCGGGGAAGGTGAATAAGGTGCTGGAAGAATTTTACCAGCTGACCGGACTGGCCAAGGGCGTGGCGGAGGATCCGGACGCGGCGCCTGCAAAAACGGAAAACGTGTCGGATCTGACCCGGGAAAACAAAGAAAAACAGAAGGCAAAGCATGACAAACCGGTACAGCGTTTTTTAAAGAAGATTGCCAATATCTTTGTGGCGCTGCTGCCCGGCATCATAGCCGCCGGCCTGATCAACGGCATCTGCAATGTTATCAATGTCTCTACGGACGGCGCGCTGTCCGGGCTGTGGTGGTATGAGTGCATCCGGACCATGGGCTGGGCGCTGTTTGCCTACCTTCCCATACTGGTGGGCTTTAATGCGGCAAGGGAATTCGGCGGCTCCGGCGTGCTGGGCGCAATTGCGGGCACGATGTCCATTGCCAATACAGCAATGCCTCTTCTTGCCACCTTTGACGATAAACAGATAACGCTGCCCTTTACCAACGCTGTTTTCAATCCGGCGGCGGGCGGACTCCTGGCCGCGCTTATCGCAGGCGTTTTCTTCGCTTTCCTGGAAAAACAGATACGCAGGATCATGCCGGATATCATCGATACCTTTATCAGCCCGCTGCTAGTGCTGATAATCGGCGGCCTTGCGGTCCTTCTCATCATCCAGCCTGTGGGCGCCATGCTGACGAACGGGATTTTCACGGTACTTACCTTCGTATATGAAAAGCTGGGCGTGGTGGGCGGTTATATCCTTTCCGCCGGCTTCCTTCCCCTTGTGTCCGTGGGACTGCATCAGGCGCTGACGCCAATCCATGCGCTGCTCAACGATCCGGAGGGCGCCACGAAGGGAATCAACTATCTGCTCCCCATTCTGATGATGGCGGGCGGCGGTCAGGTGGGCGCCGGCATTGCGCTGTATTTAAGGACGAAGAACAAGAAGCTTAAGGGCTACATCCGGGATTCTGTCCCGGTAGGAATTCTGGGAATCGGGGAGCCGATGATGTATGCGGTCACCCTGCCGCTGGGCCGTTCGTTTCTGACGGCCTGCCTTGGTTCAGGCTTTGGCGGCGCGGCGGCGGCCCTGTTCCATCTGGGCGCCATTTCCCAGGGAGTATCCGGGCTGTTCGGCCTTCTCATTGTCCAGCCGGGGCAGCAGATGGGCTTTGTGGTATCCATCGCGATCGCTTATGCGGGCGGCTTTCTGCTGACCTATTTTTTCGGCGTGGATGAGGACCGGATCAATGAAGTATATGGAGACTGATGGGAATCCCGGCCAGGGAACAGATTTGGAGCAAGGGAAATATTATGAATACAGGAATTTCGCTGTACTTTTCAACCGGAGCGGCAAAAAATGAGGAAATAATCCGTAAGGCGTCGGCCTGCGGCGTGAAATATGCCTTTACTTCGCTCCATATCCCGGAGGAAAACGGGGTGGAATACAAAAAGGATATCCGGCGCATGCTGAAGTGCTGTTTTGAGGGAGGCCTGCAGCTGATTGTGGATGTGGGGCCGGAAACACTGGAAAAGCTCGGCGTTTCCAGGATAGAGGAGCTGGAAAATACCGGGATTACCCATGTCCGTCTGGATTACGGCTTTTCACCACAGGAAACGGTCCGCATTGCGGAAAAATTTCATGTGGTATTTAACGCTTCCACCATTACGGAGGAAGACATCCGGGCATGGAAGGCGGCCGGGGCGGATTTTATCCGCTTTACCGCCTGTCATAACTTTTATCCGAAGCAATTCACCGCACTTTCCCTGGAGAGCGTACGGGAAATAAACCGGCGGCTGCGCTGTCTCGGTTTTGACACCATGGGCTTTGTGCCCGGGAATAAGGAGCTGCGGGGGCCGCTTCAGGAAGGGCTTCCTACGGTGGAGGAGCATCGGGGGCGGCGGGACGAGGTGCTTTTAAATATGCTGGAGCTTTTCTATGAAGGGATGTGTGGTACGGTTCTCATAGGAGATGTGGATGTCTGGGAAAAAGACTGGGAGGATATAGCTGCGCTGAGTCAAAATTATGTGCGGCTGCGGGCAAAAATACGTCCGGAATATTCTTTTGTCCGAAACATCATTCACCACGACCGGCCGGATTCCAGTGATCTGGTGTTCCGTTCCCAGGAATCCAGGCAGTACAGACAGCATATACTGCCGGAAGGAATCTGTGAACGGCCCGCCGGCAGCATCAGCCTTTCCAATGAAAAATACCGGCGGTATATGGGAGAGCTGGAGGCGGCCCGCGTGGATTTGCCCGCAGATGAGCGGCTGAATATCATCGGACAGGTGGCGCCGGAGCATTTGCGGTATCTTTCCTGTATCAGACAGGGGCTTGGCATAAAATTTATCTGAGCAGTACCCTGTTGTAAAAAGTACAAGAAAAAAGTTTAAAGAAAGGATTGCGGCATGGGCGGCAGTCGTATATAATACGAAGTAATGCAGTGAAATACCCGGCCGCGATGCGGCATGCCTGGAAGCACGGGTATTTTCCCCGCGGCGGCCTGACAGAAGTTTTGTATGTCAGGCATCCGGCGGGAATAAGAGAAAATGAAGAGGTGCCCCGGACGGCAGCAGCCGTGCTCCGGGGATAATAGGGAAAGGGGTGTAATTCCCCTGCGGTCCCGCCGCTGTAACGGACGAGCCGTATCTTACAGAAACCGTAATCCATAAATCCATGGGGATTTTGGTGTTACGCAACTCCACTGGGAAACCGGGAAGGAAAGATACGGTAAGGACTCCGAAGCCAGAAGACCTGCCCTTCATGAAGAATGCATCGGTTACGAGCGATGGCCGGGTGCAAAAGGAAGTGCTTTTTTATCTGAGAAGGATGAGAGGCCTGCTTTTTAGTACCGGTTTTTGCGCGCGTGGAGGCGGCAGAAAACGGTACTTTTTTTATGGCTGTTTTGCGTGGCTGTAAGCGCTTAACAGCAGCTTTTAAGAAACTTCCGGTCGCTCACGGGGATGGAGAAGGACATTGGAGAAAATAAGAAAAAGAGGAATTTTGGCGGTCAGCTTCGGCACAAGCTATGAAGACAGCTGCAGGCAGACCATAGGGGCGCTGGAAGAGGATTTTGCGGAGAATTTTCCCGGAATGCCGGTGAAAAGGGCCTTTACCAGTTCCGTTATCATGCGGATCTGGGAAGAGCGGGGAGTACATATCCCGGATGTGCAGGACGCGCTGCGGGAACTGGCGGCGGATGGGATTGAGGAGGTTCTTATCCAGCCCACCCATTTACTGGCGGGAGAAGAGTATGAAAAGCTGTGCGCCCAGGCGGAGGTCCTGCGCGGAAGCTTTCGACGGATGGACATCGGCGCGCCGCTATTGCATACGGAGGAGGATCTGCACAGAGTTGCAGATTTTTATGCCAATCATTTTCCAAGAGAAGAGGGCGAAGCCCTGGTCCTGATGGGACATGGCTCCCAGCATGAAAATAATGTGGTTTATACCAGGCTGCAGGAGCTGTGGGCACAGATGGAGTGCGGGGATGTATTCCTGGGAACCGTGGAAGCGAAGCCCGATCTGGAGGACGTGACAAGTCAGCTGGAAAAGAGCGGTTTAAAAAGGGCGGTGCTGACACCCCTGATGCTTGTGGCAGGAGACCATGCCCATACGGATATGGCGGGCGCGCAGGAAGGCAGCTGGAAAAGCGTCCTGGAGGGGAAAGGCTTTGAGGTACGCTGCATAGTAAAAGGGATGGGGGAATACCCGGAGATCAGGAGCCTTTATGTAAGACATTTGAAGCAGCTGGAGGAAGCCTGCCGGGGCGTCCTTTACGGAGTGAGCGTAGGGCCGGGGGATCCGGAGCTGCTTACGCTGAAGGCCGTCCGGCTCATACAGGAATGCCCGGTGCTGGCGGTTCCCCGCACCAAAGGGGAAAATACCCTGGCGCTCTCCATTGCAAGGCAGGCGGCGGATTTAACAGGAAAACAGATCGTTTATACGGATTTCCCCATGTCCCGTGACAGACAGGTGCTGGAAGATAATTATGAAAAAATTGCCGGACAGCTTGCCGCGTACCTGAAGGACGGGCTGAATGTGGCAATGCTGAATATCGGGGATATTTCCATCTATTCCACTTTTTCCTATGTGGCCCGGAAAGCGGCGCAGGCGGGTTTCCCGGTGAGAGTATGCGCAGGGGTTCCCTCCTTCTGCGACATTGCGGCGAAAACCGGAAAACCTCTGGTTTCCGGCACCCAGCCGTTAATGGTAATCCCGGCAGGATGCGGGGATTTGGAAAGCTATCTCCCCCTTCAGGGCACCAAGGTGCTTATGAAAAGCGGCGGTAAGCTGGGAAAGATACGGAAGTACCTGCACGAAAACGGGCTGGTAAATGACGCCCTGATTGCCAGCGACTGCGGACTGCCGGGAGAGCGCTTCGTACAGGCCTCTGCCGCAGCGGCGGAGGAAAAGAGCAGCTATTTTACCACGATTATTATCCGTCCGGAGCCAAACTGAGCACGGAGAAGGGAAATGCATTGCTGGAACAATATATATATAAAAACAGGAAGAAGCTAAGATGCGGCTATACTACAGGATCCTGCGCGGCAGCGGCCGCAAAGGCGGCGGCGCAAATGCTGCTTGGCGGGCAAAGGACGGAAACCGTGGAGCTTGTGACGCCGTCCGGCCAGAAGCTTCTTCTGGATGTGGAAGAAATTTTACAGGAAAAGGAACGGGTATCCTGCGCCATACGAAAGGACAGCGGAGACGATCCGGATATTACCAACGGGATCCTTATTTTCGCTTCCGTGGAAAAAGCAGAGGATGGTTTCCGGCTGGAAGGCGGCACAGGCGTGGGCAGAGTCACGCTCCCCGGGCTGGATCAGCCGGTGGGGGAGGCCGCCATCAACACGGTGCCGCGGCGGATGATAACCCGGGCGGTGGAGGATATCTGCGCGCAGTACGGCTATACCGGCGGCATCCGTGTCCTGATTTCCATACCGGAGGGCGTGAGGCTTGCCGGCAGAACCTTCAACCCCAGGCTGGGAATTGAGGGCGGGCTTTCCATCCTGGGAACCACGGGGATTGTGGAGCCTATGAGCGAGGCGGCGCTGCTTGACACCATTGAAGTGGAAATGAAGCAGAGGGCGGCGCAGGGATGGAAAAAAATCATTCTCACCCCGGGAAACTACGGAATGGATTTTCTGAAGGAAGTGCTGCATCTGGATCAGGAAAAAAGCGTGAAATGCAGCAATTATATCGGGGAAGCTCTGGATAAGGCAGTGGAAACCGGTTTTGATAGCGTTCTCCTGGTAGGGCATATCGGCAAGCTGGTGAAGCTGGGAGCCGGCGTAATGAACACCCATTCCCGCTGGGCGGATGCCCGTCTGGAAACCCTTGCTTCCTGTGCGATTCTGGCCGGGGGCGAAGCAGGGACGGCAGCGGCGCTGCTGCGCTCCAATACGACGGAGGAGGCGCTGGAAATCCTCCGGGAAAAAGGCCCTTTTGAAGAAACCATGGCGATCCTGCTGGAAAAAATAGCGGGCCATCTGGAACACCGCACCGGCGGAAGCATACAGACAGAGGCGGTGGTTTTTTCCAATAAATTCGGTATCCTGGGGAAAACGCCCGGAGCGGACAGCCTGCTTTCCCGGCTGCAGCAGGAAAACGGATGGGAACCGCAGTAAACGGAACCGGGAACAAAATGATGAGAAAACCAATGGAGAGGTAGAAGGATATGGTATATTTTGTGGGAGCAGGTCCGGGAGCGCCGGATTTAATTACAGTCCGGGGGCAGGAACTGCTGAAACGGGCGGATATTATTATTTACGCAGGCTCCCTGGTGAATGCGCAGCTGCTGAAGGCGGCGCCTGCATGCTGTCTGATTTACAACAGCGCCGTCATGACGCTGGAGGAAGTGGTGGAGGTCATGGTGCAGGGCGAACGGGAAGGAAAAACCATCGTCCGCCTGCACACCGGGGATCCCAGCCTGTATGGAGCCATCCGGGAGCAGATGGATCGGCTGGAGGAAGCCGGTATAGCCTTTGAGGTCTGTCCCGGCGTCAGCAGCTTTTGCGGCGCTGCGGCCTCCCTGCAGGCGGAGTATACGCTTCCCGGCGTCTCTCAGACGGTGATCATCACCCGGATGGAGGGACGTACCCCGGTGCCGGAGAGGGAGCGGCTGAGAAGCCTGGCAGCCCATGGAAGCACTCTTGTCCTTTTCCTGAGCACCGGACTTTTAAAGCAGGTAAGGGAAGAGCTTCTGGCGGGCGGCCTTTCCCCGGATACCCCATGCGCGGTCTGCTACAAGGTGACCTGGGAGGATGAAAAAATCCTGCGCGGTACATTGAAGCAGCTGCCGGAGCTTGCCGAAGCAGCCGGCGTCCGGAAAACGGCGTTGATTGTTGTGGGAGAGGTCCTGGGTTCTGATTATGAGCTTTCCCGCCTGTATGCCGCTGATTTTTCCACGGAATTCAGGCAGGCGCGCGAGGGAGAGGACGGGAATACATAATGAAAGCGGCGATTATTTCCTTTACGGCAAGGGGAGCCCTGAAAAACAGGGAACTGGCTGCCCTGCTGCGCAAAAAACTCTCCTGTACAGGCTATTCCTTCTATAAATACGCGCTGGAGGGACAGACGGCATTCCGGGAGGTGCGCAGCCTGACGGAAACCCTGTTTTCTTCCTGCGGGCTTCTTATCTTTATCGGTGCCGCAGGAATCGCCGTGCGTGCCATAGCGCCTTTTCTGAAAGAAAAGGATCGGGATCCGGCGGTGCTTGTGATGGATGAACATGCGGTGCATGTGGTTTCCCTGCTGTCCGGGCATCTGGGAGGCGGTAACGACTGGTGCCGGCAGGTTGCCCTGCTCACAGGCGCCGAGCCGGTGATTACCACCGCAACGGATTTAAACGGCGTATTTGCGGTGGATCTTTTTGCCAGGGATAACGGGCTTTTTATTGAAAAACGGGAGCGGATAAAGGAAGTCTCCGGCAGGCTTCTGCATGGGGAAAAGGTGGGGTTTTACAGTGAACTGCCCTGGGAGGGCGAGCTTCCGGAGCTGCTTGTGCCGTGTGAAAAGGGTGGGGATGGCCTGCTGCGGCCCCGTTTGGTAGAAGAAGGGGAAAAAGGTGACAGCGGCCTGCCGGAATGCGGCATTATTATTGCAGCGCAGCCCCAGGCCGTCCGCTTCCCGGTTACCTGCCGGCTGATCCCGAAAGATCTGACAGTGGGTATCGGCTGCAGAAAGGGAAGGAGCGGGGCGGAACTTTCAGAATTTCTGCAGACGGTATTTCAGAAATTCGATCTGGATAAAAGGCGGATTGCCCGTTTCGCCTCCATCAGCCTGAAGGAAAAGGAGGCTGGTATCCTGGAGCTGGCATTTGCGGAAAGGGCGCCCTTCCTTACGTTTACCGCACAGGAGCTGGAGGCCGTTCCTGGGAAGTTTGAAGCGTCCGGGTTCGTCAGGAAAACGGTGGGCGTGGATAATGTCTGTGAACGGGCGGCGGTGCTGGGAAGCGGCGGCGGAAGGCTCCTTGTGCCCAGGCAGGCGGCCGGGGGCATTACCATAGCGGCGGCGCAGCGTATGCCGGTTATCCGTTTTTACAGAAATGACAAAGGTAACTGAAAAGGAGAGGAAACGATGTTATATATAGTAGGCTTTGGCCCGGGGGGCTATGAAACCATGACTGTGGAAGCTGTCCGGGCGCTGGAGGACAGCGATCTGATTGTGGGCTATACCACCTATGTGGATCTGATCCGTCCATGGTTTCCGGAAAAGGAATTTCTGGCAACGGCCATGAAGCAGGAAAAGGAGCGGTGTCTTCTTGCCATCCAAAAGGAAGAGGACGGCAGAAAGGTGGCGCTGGTATGCAGCGGTGACAGCGGAATTTACGGCATGGCAAGCCTGGTATATGAGCTGGCGGCCCGGGACGAAGCGCTGATGAAGCGGATACGGGTGATTCCGGGAGTAACGGCGGCAGCCAGCGGGGGCGCGCTGCTGGGTGCGCCTCTGTCTCATGATTTTCTCACGGTCAGCCTCAGCGATCTGCTCACCCCTCTGGAAGTGATAAAAAAGAGGATCCGCTGCGCCGCACAAAGTGACACCGTAATCTGTATTTATAATCCATCCAGCAGAAAAAGAGGCGATTATCTGCGCATGGCCTGTGAAATAGCGCTGGAATATCTTTCTCCGGATACCGTGTGCGGCTATGTGAAGAACATAGGCCGGGAAGGGGAGGAAGCTGCGGTGCTCACCCTGGAAGAGCTGAGGGATACCCAGGTGGATATGTTTACCACAGTTTTTATCGGAAACAGCCATACCAGGAATATTCACGGCAAAATGGTAACGCCCAGAGGATATCGTCTGGAAGAAGAAGCGGCGGCCGCGCAGGAGAGAACATGATACAGAAGGTGATGCTGTTTGCAGGAACCACGGAAGGAAGGCTGCTGTGCGAATTCCTGTCAGAAAAAAATATTAAGGCCTGCGTCTGCGTGACCACGTCCTATGGAGAGCAGCTGCTTCCTTCCGGGGAAAATATGGAAATCTGCACCGGCGCTTTGGATCGGGCGCAGATGGAAGAAAAATTAAGTTCCTTCGGCCCGCAGCTGGTGATAGATGCCACCCATCCGTACGCCAGGCTGGCCACGGAAAATATACGCGCCGCCTGCGGGTTTTTAAACCTTCCTTATATCCGTGTTGTGCGGGAATCCTGCGGGGAAGAAAAAAACGGGTCCGAAATGGCTGTGGTGGCAGGAGAGACCGCATGGCCGGAAATAACCGATATAACGCAGAAAATCGGCGGCCAGGAAGAAAGCCGCCTGCTGACGGAAGCGGACAGCATGGAAGAGGCCGCAAAGCTGCTGGAAAAAATGGAAGGAAACATTCTTGTTACCACAGGAAGCAAGGAGCTGGAAGCGCTGCGGGGGCTGCCCGGGTTTGCCAAGCGTATTTTTGCAAGAATCCTGCCGCAGCCTGAAATGGTGCAAAAATGCATGGAAATGGGACTTTCCGGGAGACATATTATCTGTATGCAGGGTCCTTTTTCCGAAGAGATGAATTATGCCATGCTGCGTGAAACGAATGCCCGGATCTTGCTGACCAAGGAATCCGGGGCCGCAGGAGGCTTCCCGGAAAAACTGCGCGGTGCGAAAAGAGCGGGCGCGGCCGTAGTTGTGGTAAAGCGGCCGGTGGAGGAAGAGGGCTGTTCAGTGGAGGAAGTGAAGGCGCTGCTCCAAAACGGCGGCCGGGATACCGGCTCTGACGGCAGGCCGGATAACAGCCAGGCCCTCCTTTCCGGCGACACGTCGGCGGCTGTACAAATTGATGGTGGGAACACCGTTCCCTGCCTCCGGCAGAACATCAGCATCCTGGGAATCGGCATGGGCTCTGCAGACAGCATGACTGAGGGCGTAAAAAAGCTGCTTTCCCGGGCCGGCCTGGTGGCGGGCGCCGGAAGAATGCTGAACGCCTGCGGGCTTACGGAGGGAACGGCGGACGGCAGGCGGGTTCTTTGTGCCTGGGAGCCGGACATCATCTGCCGGGCAATCGAGGAGAGCGGGGAAGCACAGACGGCTGTGCTGATGTCGGGCGACAGCGGTTTTTACAGCGGGACGAAGAAGCTTCTGCAGGCATTGGAGGCTTACCGGGAACAGATGAAAGGCCGGCGGGAGGTCACAATCCATGTGGAGCCCGGAATTTCCTCCCTGTCCTATTTCGCATCCAAACTGCAGATCTCCTGGGAGGATGCAAAGATTTTAAGCTGCCATGGGAAAGAAGAGAATCTTCTGGCCGCTGTAGCAGGCCACCGGAAAACCTTTGTCCTGACGGAAGGGCAGACCGGGGAAATCTGCGCCGAGCTGACGGCAGGCGGCCTGGGGGATACCCTGGTGTATGAGGGAACCAATCTTTCAGGCCCGGGGGAAACCATCCGTAAATATCCGGCAAGGGAGTACCGCCGCGAAGGGATGGACGGGCTTACCGTACTCTTTTTAATCAATGACAGGTACAGCCGGTTTCCTGTCACGGGAATCCCTGAGGAAAGCTTTCTGCGCGGCAGGGTGCCTATGACCAAAAGCGAGGTGCGTTCCGTCATATTGAGCAAGCTTTCGGTAAAAGAAGAGGATATCGTCTATGATTGTGGGGCAGGGACCGGTTCTGTTTCCGTGGAACTGGCGCTGGCCGCCGGAAAAGGACGGGTATACGCCGTGGAATGCGATCCGGAGGGCATTGAACTGATACGCCGTAACGGGGAGAAATTTGGCTGCCGCAATCTGACTGCAGTGGAAGGAATGGCGCCCCAGGTTCTGGAAGGGCTGCCCGCGCCGGACGCTGTTTTCATCGGCGGCACCAAAGGAAGACTTTCCGGTATCCTGGAAGCGCTGCGGCAAAAGAAGAAGCCCATGCGGATTTGCCTGAGCGCCGTGACGCTGGAAACGGTATCGGAGGCGCTTGGCTGCGTGGAAAGCTTCCGTTTACAGAACGCGGGCGCCTGCCAGATTGCCGTGACAGGGCTGCAGCCGATAGGCGGACTGCATATGCTGAAGGCGCAGAATCCTATTTTTCTCATATGGGGGGATCTGACGGAATGAAAAACAGAGAAAAAAATCAGCCCATGCGTACGCAGACAGACGGAGCCTGTTCCCGTAAACGGCAAATGGAGGGAGCTTCCGGCTGTCCCCGCATCCTGATAGCCGGAACCGGAAGCGGCTGCGGAAAAACGACGCTGACCTGCGGTATCCTGTACGGGCTTTTACAGAGGGGACTGCATCCCTGTGCCTGTAAATGCGGCCCCGATTATATTGACCCCATGTTTCACAGCCGGGTGCTGGGAGTGGAAACCGGAAATCTGGACAGTTTTTTTACGGACAGGGAAACCATGCGGAGGCTGCTTGCCCGGGAAAAAGGGGATCCGTGTGTGATTGAGGGCGTCATGGGGTATTATGACGGCTGTGGTTTTACGGAAAAAGGAAGCGCGAGCGAAATCGCGGCGCTGACACAAACACCGGTGATTCTCACGATTAACGCCAGAGGGATGAGCCGCTCCGTGCTGGCGGTGCTGCGCGGATTCCTGGCAGCCCAGACAGAGCAGAGCATCCGTGGTGTGATTTTTAACCAGCTTCCGGCAAAGTTGTATCCGGATATCCGCAGGGAGGCCGAGGCCATGGGCGTACGCGTGCTTGGCTATCTGCCCCGCATTCCGGGGGCGGCTTTTGAAAGCAGGAAGCTGGGACTGGTAGCTCCGGATGAAATCCAGGGCTTCCGGAAAAAACTGGGGCTTTTATACGAAACCATGCGGGAAACCATTGACTGGGACGGCATTCTTGCGCTGGCAGAGGAGGCGCCGGTTTTCGCCTGCATTCCGGAGGAAAAGGACGGCCCTGACGGCCGGGGCATTAAAATAGCGGTGGCAAAGGATGAAGCCTTTTGTTTCCTCTATCGGGATAACCTGGAATTTTTAAAGGCTCTTGGCTGTGAAATCCTTTTTTTCAGCCCGCTGTGGGAGAAAGAAATTCCGGAAGGGGCGGACGCGCTGATTTTAAACGGCGGCTACCCGGAGCTGCATGCGGCGGCCCTGGAGGCAAATACGGCCATGCGGCAGGCGGTATCCAGGGCGGTAAAGGACGGCATGCCCGTGATTGCGGAATGCGGCGGTTTCATGTACCTGCATGAACGGCTGCAGGGGGAAGACGGCAAAGAATACGGGATGGCAGGCGTACTGCACGGAGAATGCCATAAGACCTCCGGGCTTGCGAGATTTGGCTATATTACTATGGAAGCGGAAAAGGACAACCTGCTCTGCCCTGCCGGAGGGACACTGAAGGCCCACGAATTCCATTACTACGACAGCACACTTTTGCCGGATGCTTTTACGGCCAAAAAGGCCGGCGGATCGGCCTGCTGGAAGGCGGGCGTGGCGGATAAGCGGATGTATGCGGGCTTTCCGCACCTTTACTTTTACGGGAACAAAGAGGCGGCTTACGCATTTGTGAGGGCGGCGAAGGAATATGGCCATAGAGCAGGTATTTAAGCCATTGCAGACTAGGGGGAGAACAGGGAGGCAACCAGATAAAAAGATGGAGACAGAAACAGAAAAGTATCTGAACAGCTGTAAAGAACGAATACGGGGGATTGATGAACGGTCATGGAAAGCCGCCAGGCGGCATTGGAACGGGATTGCCAAGCCGCTTTACGGGCTGGGGCTTCTGGAGGATGCGCTGGTGCGCATTGCCGGGATCCAGGGAACGGAAAATCTGTCCCTGGAAAAGAAGGCGGTGGCTGTCATGTGTGCGGATAACGGCATCATTGAAGAAGGAGTATCCCAGAGCGGCCATGAGGTGACGACGGTGGTGACCGGAAATATCGCCAGGGGACTTGCCAGCGTCAACCGGATGGCCGCCTGCGCCGGGGCGGATGTTTACCCTGTGGATGTGGGAATGAAGGAAACAATAGAAGCGGGAAACCTTCTGCACAGGAAGACACGAAACGGCACCCGCAATTTTTCCAGGGAGCCTGCCATGGAGGAAGCCGAAATGCTGGCGGCGATCCGCGCGGGTGTGGAAATTGCAAAGATGCTCGGCCGGAAGGGATACCATATTGTGGCGCTTGGGGAAATGGGGATCGGGAACACCACCACAAGCAGCGCGGTGGCTTCCGTGCTTCTGGAACGCCCGGCGGAGCAGGTCACCGGCCCGGGAGCCGGCCTGGACCAGGAAGGCGTACAGCATAAGGCACAGGTCATAGCCTCCGCCGTCGCCGCTTATGGACTGCGAAAGGAAGAGACGCTCCGCACCTTGCAGACTGTAGGAGGCTTTGACCTGTGCGCGCTGGCCGGCGTGTGTATCGGGGGCGCTGTCTATGGGCTTGCGGTGGTGCTGGACGGGCTGATTACCTCGGTGGCCGCCCTGGCGGCGTGCAGGCTGATTCCGGAGGTACGGGATTACCTGCTGGCGTCCCATCTGGGAAAGGAGCCTGCCATGGCCGCGATTCTGGAAGAGCTGGGGCTAAAGCCCATAATTCATGCCAATCTGGCGCTGGGGGAAGGAACGGGAGCCGTATCCTTTTTCCCTCTTCTTGATATGGCATATCAGGTATACCGGGAAAATGCGACCTTTGAGGAGCTGGACATGGACGCCTATCAGGATTACGGCGCGGGAAAGGGGCCGGAATGCTGATCCTGGTAACGGGAGGAAGCGGAAGCGGCAAATCTGCCTTCGCAGAACAGAAAGCCGTTTCCCTTGCTGCCGGGGGAGAGCTTGTATACCTTGCCACCATGCAGGTATATGGCGAGGAAGGAAAAAAGAAGGTGGAGCGCCACAGACAGCTGCGGCGCGGCAAAGGCTTTGAAACCATAGAACGGCCTGTCCGGGTGGACAGGGCGGAGCCGGGAGAGGATGCCACGGTGCTCCTGGAATGCATGAGCAACCTGATGGCAAATGAAATGTTTTCCCCGGATCCTCCGGAAGAAAAGGAAGGCGGGGAAGAAGCCTGGCGCCGTATTCTGCGCCAGATCGAAGCATTGTACTCCAAATGCCGCCATCTGGTGATTGTGACGGGGGAAGTATTTTCCGACGGCGCTGCCTACGAAGAAGGCACCCTGGATTATATCCGCCAGCTGGGAGAGGTGAACTGCCGCCTTGGCAGGAAGGCGGAGGAGGTCTGGGAAGTGGTGTACGGAATTCCTCTGTCGCTGAAAAAAGGCGGAGAACAGGAAAAAATCAGGCAGATTTGCAGACAAAACTGTGAAATGCAGGAGGATCAGGCATGAAGAAAATAAAATCCATCGGCAGCTCCTTTGCCATTGCGTTTTCCATGTATTCCAAAATCCCCATGCCCCAGGCGGAATGGTCGGAGGAAAACCGGAAATATGTCATCTGTTTTTTCCCGTTGGTGGGAGCTGTGGCAGGTGCGTTATGCTATGCCTGGTACAGGCTGTGCGGGGGTATCAATGCAGGAGCTTTCTTCTATACGGCCGGCATGGCGGCCATTCCGCTGTTTCTTACGGGCGGCATCCATGTGGACGGCTTTATGGATACCATGGATGCCCTGCATTCCTACAGGGATCGGGAGGAAAAGCTGCGGATACTGAAGGATTCCCATATCGGCGCTTTTGCAGTTATTTGCCTGCTGGGGTATTACCTTACTTATCTGGGAAGCATATCCGAGCTGAAAAGTGACAGGGCGGTCCTGTGCTTCTGCCTTGGCTTTCTGCTGTCCAGAACGCTGAGCGGCCTGAGCCTGGTTTATTTTCCCGCGGCGAAAAAGGAAGGGCTTCTTTATGCGTTCTCCTCCACCGCCCATAAAAGGTGTGTCCGCCTGGTCCTGCTTTTCCTGCTGGCTGTTTGTCTGTTGGCCCTGCTTTTTGTATCCCCGGTGGGAGGAGCGCTTGCCGCGGCTGGGAATCTGGCGGTATTCCTGTGGTACAGGCATATGTCACAGAAAGAATTCGGCGGTATCACCGGGGATCTGGCAGGCTGTTTTCTGCTGTGCGCCGAATGGATGAGCGCCGTGATACCTGCCGGATTATGCCTGCTGCAGGTTTTATAGGGGAATTGTAACTTGTAACGTCAGGTCACAGCTTTGCTTCTGACCGTAAGAATGCGGATTCGGGCTGCCGGCAAAGTGTGGCCTGGAAGCGCGGATGGGGAGCCAGGGAGTTAAAATGGAAGTTTATATCGGAGGAAGGGCACAGGGAAAGCTTGCCTTTGTGAGGGAAAAATATCCGCAAAAGACAAAAATCGCAGATGGTAAATATGCTGCGCAGGAGGAGTGCCTGCGGGCAGAAATTATCGATCATTTTCATCTGTATCTGGGCCGTTTCGGGGCAGATGCAGCCGCCGCCCTGCGTTCGGCGGAACGCATCTGCCGGGAAAATCCGGAAGTGATAATTATCTGTGATGAGATCGGCTGCGGTATTGTGCCGCTGGAAAAAAGCGACAGGGATTACAGGGAAAACGTGGGCCGGATCATGTGCAGGGTAGTGGAACGGGCAGAGCATGTGGAGCGCCTTATCTGCGGCATACCACAGCGCCTGAAGTAAAGCTGTAGCGTTTCGGCAGCCCACGCATTGGCCGGGCTGACCGTATGAAAGTGATTCAGGAGTGCCTAAATCCTATCTCTTAAGGCAATTTGGGATGGGTTTGGCAGTAACTGTGAAGCTGTAAACAGAGGAGGAAACACATGATCTGGAAGCTCATACTCATCCGCCACGGCATGACGGCGGGGAACAGGGAAAAAAGATATATTGGCATGACGGACGAGAAGCTGTGTCCCATAGGGCGGGAAGCATTGAACCAGGAGAAAAAAAGGAGCCTGTATCCCGCTGCGGATCTCCTTTTTTCAAGCCCGCTCGTTCGCTGCCTGGAGACTGCCGCCATTTTGTATCCCGGGCAGGAACCGTTGATAATCGAAGCCTTCCGCGAATGCAGCTTCGGCCAGTTCGAAGGGAAAAATTATAAAGAACTATCAGACAATCCGCTGTATCAGGCCTGGATTGACAGCGGCGGCGCCCTTCCTTTTCCCGGAGGAGAGAGCATGGAAAGCTTCCGGGAGCGGTGCGCACGGGGGCTGGGACAGCTGCTTGCCCGCTTTGAAGAGGAGGAAAAACCGCAGACTGCGGCCTGCATTGTCCACGGAGGGACGATAATGGCCCTGCTTTCCCGCTTCGGAACGGAGGGTAAGGACTATTATGACTACCAGTGCGGCAATGGCCAGGGCTATTGCTGCCTGGTGGAAAAGAACGGTAAAGGAGAGATCAGGCTTTCATGGATACAGCCATTGCAATATTCGCAGGATTTATATTAGATTTGCTCTTCGGGGATCCTTATTGGATGCCCCATCCCATCCGTGCCATGGGAGCGGGGATAGGACTGCTGGAAAAAAAGCTGCGCCGTCCCGGGCAGTCGCCGCAGGCGCAGTTTTGTTCCGGCCTGCTCCTTGTGTGTATTATGGTGCTGCTGTCCGCCCTGGTTCCGGCGGCTCTGCTTTTCCTTGCCTGCCGGATACATCCCGCGGCAGGAATTGTGCTGGAGTCCTTCATGTGCTACCAGATTCTTGCCACCAAATGCCTGAAGACGGAGAGCATGAAGGTCTGCAAAGCGCTGCGGGAGGGGGATGTGGAAAAAGCGCGGACGGCCGTTTCCATGATTGTGGGACGGGATACCGCGGTATTATCTGAGGAAGGGATCATTAAGGCGGCGGTGGAAACCGTGGCGGAGAATACCTCCGACGGCAGCATTGCCCCTTTATGCTTTCTCCTGCTTGGCGGGCCTGTTGCCGGTTTTGCATACAAGGCAGTGAATACCATGGATTCCATGCTGGGCTATAAGAATGAAAAATATATGTATTTCGGCAGGGCGGCGGCCCGCCTGGACGACGTGGCCAACTTCATCCCCTCCCGCCTGGCGGCCTGGGCTATGATTGCAGCCTCCCGCCTGTGCGGCCTGGATGCCGCAGGGGCATACCGGATCTGGAAACGGGATCGGTTCTGCCATGCCAGCCCCAATTCGGCGCAGACGGAGTCGGTATGCGCAGGCGCGCTGGGCGTGGCGCTGGCAGGAGATGCGGTTTATTTTGGGAAAACCGTTAAAAAGCCCTTTATCGGGGACGCCCACCGCCGCGTGGAGGCGGAGGATATCGTCAGAGCCAACCGGCTTTTGTACGTATCCGCAGGGATAATCTGGCTGGCAGGGCTGCTGCTTCGGTGGACACTCTGCGGAGGCTGGGGATTATAAAATTCTGCCCTCCGGATTATGACTGGGACCTATCGATAAAGGGCAAAGGAAGAAAGAAAAAACAGGCGGGAACAGATATGGATTTTTTTGAACACGGCGGCCAACATGGCGGCACAAACATAACTTATGATTTTTCTGCAAATATCAATCCCCTGGGAATGCCGGATGCCGTAGCGCGGGTACTGCAGAGGGAATGGAAACGGGCGGAAAGCTATCCGGAGGAAACCAGCCGCACCCTTTGTGAGGCCATTGCCCGGCAGTGGCAGGCCGATGAGGCGCAGCTTGTATGCACTAACGGTGCTTCGGAGCTGATTTATGCCGCTGTCCGTGCGCTTAAGCCTGCGGCCGGGCTGATTCTTGCCCCTGCTTTTTCCGAATACGAAAGAGCGCTCCTTGCGGCAGATTGTCCTGTGAGGTGTTTCCCTTTACGTCGGGAAAACGGCTTTCAGGCAGAAGAGGGCCTGCTTACGTTCCTGGAACAGCAGCCCTCCGGAAGCCTGCTGTTTCTGTGCAATCCCAATAATCCGGTGGGAAACTGCATGGATCCCAAGCTGTCGGAACGGGTGCTCCGGCTGACGGCCCGGAAAAAAATCTGGCTGGCAGCGGATGAAACCTTCCTGCCCTTTTGCAGGGATTATGAGAACATCAGTATGAAGCGTTTTTACAGGGATTATGGAAATCTCCTGATAATTAACGCCTTTACCAAACTGTATGCCATGCCAGGCCTGCGTCTGGGCTACGGCATCTGCGCCGACAGGGAGGTTATCCGGCAAATCAGGCGTCAGCTCCCGGCCTGGAACGTATCTGTCCCTGCCCAGTTGGCCGGCCTGGCGGCGCTGCGTGAAGAGGACTATCGGGAGAGAACCATCGGATATCTGGACAAAGCGCGCGCCTGTCTGATAGAAGGCCTGAAAAAAAGAGATAAGCTGATATACCGCATCTATCCGCCCTGTGCGAATTTTATTTTTTTTGAGGGCGTGCCGGGACTGGACAGGCTGCTTGCAGGAAAGGGCTTCGCCATCCGCAGCTGTGAGAATTACCGCCGGCTGGGACCTGGCGATTACCGGATAGCGGTACGTACAGGGGAAGAAAATGAAGCGCTGCTTCAGGCGTTGGACGAGCTTGCAAAAGAGCTGTAATAAAGGAAGGCAGGAAAAGGTATGGCAAAAAATCTGATGATTCAGGGGACGATGTCCAATGCGGGAAAAAGCATCCTGACCGCAGGAATTCTGCGCGTTCTGTATCAGGACGGCTACCGCGTCGCCCCCTTTAAGTCACAAAACATGGCTCTGAATTCCTACATTACCAGGGACGGACTGGAAATGGGCCGCGCCCAGGTAATGCAGGCGGAGGCCGCCGGCATTGAACCGGATATCCGGATGAATCCCATATTGCTCAAACCCAACAGTGATATGGGCTCCCAGGTGATTGTAAACGGCGAGGTCCTGGGAAACCGGGAGGCAAAGGAGTATTTCCGCATGAAAAAAAGCCTGATTCCCTCTATTATGAAGGCCTACGGAGAACTGGACAAAAGCTTTGATGTGATTGTCATAGAAGGCGCGGGAAGCCCTGCGGAAATCAACCTGAAGGATAATGATATTGTCAATATGGGACTGGCACGCATGGTTGACGCGCCCGTGCTGTTGGTGGGGGATATCGACCGCGGCGGCGTATTTGCCCAGCTGCTGGGTACCATCTGGCTTCTGGAGGAAGAGGAGCGGGCCAGGGTTAAAGGACTTGTGATCAATAAATTCCGGGGGGATAAAACCATCCTGGATCCCGGACTGAAGCAGCTGTATGACAAATGCCGTATTCCCATAACCGGGGTGATTCCCTACACGAAGCTGGATATCGACGACGAAGACAGCCTTTCGGAACGGCTTGACAGACGACAGATCGGCAAAGGGATCGATGCGGCGGTTATCCGTTTCCCGCATATCTCCAATTTTACGGATTTCGGCATGCTGGAGGGCTGCGAGGGCGTTTCCGTCCGGTATGTAAATACGGCGGAGGAGCTGGGAAAACCGGATATTTTGTTCCTGCCCGGCAGCAAAAATACCATGTCGGATCTGCTGTGGATAAGACAGAACGGCCTGGAAGCGGGCATACAGAAAGCCGCCCTGGAGGGCTGCCGCATTTTTGGCATCTGCGGCGGCTATCAGATGCTGGGACAGCGTCTGCTGGATCCGGACGGCTGTGAGCACGGCGGCGAACTGGCCGGACTGGGACTGCTTCCCATCACCACAACATTTGGCAAAAGGAAGCATCGCACCAGAGTGGAGGGCCGCGTGGAACCAATAGAGGGCATCTATCAGGGAATGAGCGGCGTATCGGCAGAGGGCTATGAAATCCATATGGGAGAAACCTGCCTTCTGGAAACCTGCGGACGTTTTGCCAGCGTGACGGACTGCGTTACCGGAAAACAGTATCCGGACGGCTGTGTCAAAGGGAACGTATGCGGCACGTATATTCATGGAATACTGGACGCCCCCGGTTTGCTGAAGGGCCTTCTGAATCCTGTTTTTCTGGAAAAAGGAATGCCTCCGGGCACCTACAGGGATCTGGCAGGTTACAGGCAGGAACAGTATGATATCCTGGCAGATGTCATCCGGGCCCACATGGATATGGATGCGGTCCGGCGGATAATCGGACTGAAATAAGGAGTGAAAATAAAATGAATCTGAAGCAGATTGCCCCCGGAGAGATCGAAAAAAGAAGCTTTGAAATTATTGAAGAGGAACTGGGAAGAGAGCTGGATCCGGTTTTGAAGCCCATTATTAAAAGAGTAATTCATACCACAGCGGATTTCAGCTATGCGGATACCCTGTTTTTTTCTGAAAATGCGGTGGAAAAGGGACTGCAGGCTCTCAGAGAGGGTGTATCCATCATTACGGATACAAATATGGGAAGAGCGGGCATAAATAAGAAAAAACTGGAGAAGTACGGAGGAAAGGTACACTGCTTTATGGCGGATGAAGATGTGGCCGCGGCTGCTTTGGCGCAACAGACCACCAGGGCTGCCGTGAGCATGGACAAAGCGGCCGCCATGCAGGAGGATTTTATTTTTGCCATCGGCAATGCGCCTACTGCCCTGATACGGCTCTATGAACTGATACAGGAGGAAAAAATCCGCCCCCGGCTGATTATCGGCGTACCGGTGGGATTTGTCAATGTGGTGGAGGCGAAAGAACTGATCCTGACGGCCGGCGTGCCGGTGATAGTGGCGAGAGGCCGGAAGGGCGGCAGCAATGTGGCTGCGGCGATTTGTAATGCGTTGATTTATCAGCTGTAATTTTTGATTCTCCCGGCCCTTCCGGCCGATACAAAAACGATACGGAGCTGACATTTATTTTTTACTGAAAATTATGTAAAAAAGGATGAAAAAACTCTTCTTTTCTGATAGGATTAAAAGTATGAACTGAGGATTTTCCATGGGAATAGCTTTTCCAGAAAAAATCCGTCAGGTAAAATGACACGTAAACGAAAAAATATTATCAGGCAGGAGGATACTTTATGGAACCGTCAAAAGAATATGATTCATTATTCAGGCAATATAGTGATAAATCTCAGGAAGAGCTGGAAAGGATTATTTCGTCGGAGGGCGATTATACAGAACTGGCTAAAAAAGCGGCAAGGGATGTATTAAATTCTGACAGGACGGAATATTACCAGAAAATTACAGAACAGGTAAACAAAGAGAAGGCAGTAACGCAA
Organism: Eisenbergiella massiliensis; assembly: GCF_003435485.1. Lineage (NCBI taxonomy): Bacteria > Bacillati > Bacillota > Clostridia > Lachnospirales > Lachnospiraceae > Eisenbergiella > Eisenbergiella massiliensis. The sequence goes on along the minus strand of NZ_QVLV01000002.1, from coordinate 503,932 downwards.
AAAATTGAAATTACACAGAATCATCCATTGTATCATGATATACATCAAATCGCAGGGGATATCAGGTTTATGAGGAATCTTATTATTGCAGGCCTGGCAATATGTTTTATTTTTGGAATCATCGGCGGTTTTCTGGTATTTTAATGGCCCAAATAATATCCGGGAAATTTATATTGACATATGAATTTCCCGGAGGTAGGATAATAAAAGAAATTGCCGCCGGAGGGCTGGGGAAAACAGTATCTGAAAGTGGCATTGTCCCTGTTGGCCGTGGCTTTCGCGCAGAATATGCTGCAGCCTGGCGAAGGGAAAAAGGATACCGCCGTGTGGCGGTTTTGTTTTAAAGATAAATCTTACATATGTAATCAAATGGAGGCTGATATGAAAAGGAAACGGAGAAGACGCAGGAGGAACCGGGCCGGAATGATGCGGATGAAAAGAATTTTTCTCCTTCTGGCGGCTGTTGTAATCGTTGTGGGGGCAGGAGTCCTGATTTTTAACGGAGTGAAGAAGCTTCTGCCTGCAATTGGAGAGGAAAAGGCGGAAAAGGAACCGGAGACGCCGGAAGAATTGCTTCTATATTATATGGCCTGTATTGAAGACGGAAAATATGAAGAAATGTACCGTATGCTGGATGCCCAGACCAGAAGCGGGATTTCAGAGGAGGCCTTTGCAGAACGTAACAAGAAGATTTATGAGGGAATTGAAGCGGCGGATGTCCGGGTAACGGTAACACAGGCCCAGGAAAGCGGAAGCCAGGCAGCAACGGTTTTTTATGATACGACAATGGATAGTGTGGCCGGAGAAATTTCCTTTTCCAACCAGGCTGTTTTTTTGAAAAGGACTGGCGAAGAGGAAGGATATCCTTATGCGCTTGTCTGGGAGGACAGCCTGATTTTTCCTGGACTGACGGCCTATGACAAGGTGAAGGTCACAAGAGACGAGGCGGCCAGGGGAACGATTGTGGATCGGAATGGCAGGCTTCTCGCAGGCCGGGGTACGGGTTCTTCGGTGGGCCTGGTGCCCGGGAAAATGCCGGATAACGAAGAGGGGCTGCCGGATGAAACTGAGGTGACGGACAGCTGGGCTGAGTCGGTCGTCGAAACTGCGCAAAGCCGGGTGGAAGACACATCTGAAGCTGTGGAGGCGGAGGAAGAGAACGAATCCGTCATACGCCTGGCAGAGCTTCTCGGGGTTTCCACAGAGAGTATACGGAAGAAGCTGTCGGCCAAATGGGTGAAACCGGATTCCTTTGTTCCGATTAAGACAATCCAGAAGCTGACCGACCAGGAGCTGATGGCGGAATACCCTTCGGAGGAAACCATCCGGAAAAAAGAGCTGCAGGACGCCTTGCTGGCGATTCCCGGTGTGCTGATAACAGATGTGGAGATACGGGACTATCCGCTGGGAAAAGCGGCCGCCCATCTGACCGGCTACATCCAGCAGGTGACGGCGGAGGATCTGGAAAAACATCCCGGGGAGGGCTACCGGTCAAACAGCGTTATCGGCCGCAGCGGCATGGAGCTTCTGTATGAAAAAGAACTGAAGGGCCGTGACGGCTGTGAGATAAGCATCGTGGATGAACAGGGAAATAAAAAAGCCACGCTTGCCCGGATTACAAAAAGAGACGGGGAAACCATTCAGCTCACCATAGATGCCGGACTCCAGCAGGCGCTGTACGAAGCCTATGCGGAGGATAAAAGCTGCTCCGTAGCCATGGATCCTTACACCGGGGAAATCCTTGCCCTGGTAAGCACGCCTTCCTATGACAGCAGGGATTTTATATATGGCATGTCCCAGACGCTTTGGGACAGCCTGAATGAGGATGAAAGGATGCCCCTTTATAACCGCTTCCGGCAGAAGCTTTGTCCGGGCTCTTCCTTTAAACCCGTCATTGCAGCCATCGGCCTGGATACAGGAGCCATTGATCCCAACGAGGATTACGGCAATGTCGGCCTGTCATGGCAGAAGGATGCCAGCTGGGGAAACTATTATGTAACAACCCTCCATGCCTATGATCCGGTTGTCCTGAAAAATGCCCTGATTTATTCTGACAATATTTATTTTGCCAAGGCAGCCTTACGCATCGGGGAAAAGGATCTGACAGCATCCCTGGATAAGCTGGGCTTCGGCCAGGAGATTCCCTTTGAAATATCCCTTGCCCCGTCACAGTATTCCAATGAAGATGGAATTGATTCGGAAATCCAGCTTGCGGACAGCGGATATGGACAGGGACAGGTTCTGGTGAACCCGATCCATCTGGCGGCGCTTTACACCGGCTTTGCCAACGACGGAAACGTGCTGAGGCCGCGTCTGCGCTACCAGTCGGATGCAAAGCCTGAGTTCTGGCTGGAACAGGCCTATACCCAGGATACGGCCCGCCTGATTGAAGAGGCCATGGAACAGGTAATCGCCTCTCCCCATGGAACCGGACGCAGCGCCTACCGGGAGGATATCCTGCTTGCCGGAAAAACAGGAACCGCAGAAATCAAACAGTCCAAAACGGATACCACAGGTACGGAGCTGGGCTGGTTCTGCGTATTCACGCCTCAGAAAAATGCCGACAGGCCGATTCTTCTTCTTACTATGACGGAGGATGTAAAAGGCAGAGGCGGCAGCGGTTACGTGGTGGGTAAATCAAAGGAGGTCCTCAATTACTATTTCAGCAGAGAATAATTCATCGGACGTCATAAGAGGATATAAACTGATTTTGCCACGGCGCCAGGAAACAGGGCTATGGGAAACATAACTATTTGACAAAGGCCCCCTGCTGAAATTATAATGGTACAGGATAACAGAAAATAAAAGCCGTACCGCTTCCTCAGGGAGGCGGGGAAGGCTGAAAATCAGGAGGCATATAGATGACATTTACGTACCCGGCAGTTTTTACCCCCAAAAAGGAGGGAGCAGGCTATTACGTGGCATTTCCGGATCTGGAAGGCTGTGAGGCACAGGGACCGGATCTGGAGGATGCGATAGATAATGCTGCTGATGCAGCATATAACTGGATCTGTGCGGAAATGGAAGAGGAAGAATGCGAACTTCCCCCGCAGACGCACGAGGATGATATTGAACTGAAGGAAGGGGAATTCGTGAGAAGGATTCTGGTGAGAATCAAGCTGCTTCCCGACAATGACTGATAAAAGACCGGCTGCCCCATTGATATGCCCCTTGTCTGCCTGACAAGGGGCATATCACATGAGGCGCCGGTTATTTTTCTGCCCTGCTATTTAAAAATATGGATGGTGCCGTTGTCGTTCAGGTGACGCAGCAGGGAAAGACTGATTGGAAAGCCGAACAGGCCCACAACGCCCAGCAGCTGGACCCCTGCAAACATACTTGCCAGCGTTACCACCGGGTGAAGCCCGATCTGGCTGCCGACGATTTTGGGCTCGATGATATTCCGGATGACCGTTATAAACAGATAGACAATAAGCAGTCCCAAAGACAGGGAATAATTGCCGGTCAGCGCGGAAATGACCATCCAGGGAATCATGATTCCCCCTGTCCCAAGAACCGGAAGGACGTCAAATACCGAAATCAGGAAAGCAATCAATATCGAATTTTTCACACCAATCACAGTCAGCCCAAGAGAAAGCTCCACGAAGGTAATTGACATGATCAAAGCGTAGGAACGGATGCATACAAAAAGGGTTCCCACTACATATTCTTTTACCTGCATAAAAATTTTCTGCGTTTTTCCGCCCAGCTGTTTCAGAAAGAAACCGGTGAGAAGCTCGTAATCCGCGGCAATAAAAAATGTGGAAATAATCATAAGCAGCAGCTTGATGAAAAGTCCCGGCAAGGAGGAGGCAATTCCGGAGATGGTTCCCATGGCGCCAACGGACAGGCCGGATACCATCTGCCCTAACGACTGTGTAAACTGGTTAAAAAGATCTTCCAGGGTAGAAACCAGGGAGGGATCCATTTTTTGCAGAGCCTGCTCCAGATTCCCGAAAATCCCCATTAATACCGGTTCCACATGCCGGGCGTAAATCTGCGGCAGATTCAGCACCAGATCCCTCGTTGAGGAAAAGGCGCGGATGCCCACAAGGGAAAGCAGCAAGCCTATGGTGGAATAAAAAATAAGTACCAGCAGGATCGCCGTTGGTTTCTGGGGAATATGAAGCTTACGGGATAAAAATAAAACAGGTTTTCTTAATAAATAGGCCAGAATAAAAGCAATTACAAAGGGAGCCAGCAGGGGCAGCCCATATTTCAGGACGACAAATGCTGCGCACAAAAGAAGTGCATAGTAGAGAAAATTAATGAGGAAAGCTTTCTTTTTTTCCATTTTTATCATCGGCAGGGCCGTCATGCGCCCTGCCTTGTCCTTTCTATAATCAGTTTACCCGGTATTTAAACGGTTATCTGAGTCTATTCAAAAATCATGACCGACAGACCGGCTTTTTTTGCCGGAAATACAAAAAAAGCACAGCCCCTGCCATAATGGGCAGAGGTTATGCATGTTTTATGGGAACTGCGTTAAAATCCTGTGTATCAAGCCGCGGGGGAGCGGCTGGCCTGGTTGTCATTCGATAATTTTTCTCCCGGGGTACCATTTTTATTCATTGTAAAGGATATGTAAAGGGGTGGCAAGATGAAAAGGGAATTTTTTACACAGATTTAACACAGGAGCTTCCTGTTCCCACTCCATAGGGGAGAAATTGATTATTGGAAAAAGCATAAATCTATATTATATGGAATTAATTTTTTTTGTGGTCAGTTTAAAACATACATTTGTTATCTGCCGGCAGTTTGTGATAAAAGGGCGGCGTAGAAATCGGCTTCCTATTTACCGGATTTCTAAAATCCCCTGAAATACTGAAAAAACAGGCCTTTTATTCGGCCTGTTTACAAATAGCTGGAATTATTAATTCAAATATATACTGAATACCGTAAAAACGCTTTCGTAAATTCTATCCTTATGCGAAAATGAATATAAGTTTAAAACTGGTATTTCGTGGCAATTTAAACTCGACACTGGAATTTATTGTAAGACAAGTTTTATATTTTGTCAATTAATGAGTATAAAATAATACTTAAATGTCATTTTTTGCGTTTCTTATTTATAATACAGGTAACAGTATGCCTGTATAAAGACTAAATAAAAATGATATACAGACAATCCGGGGACCCAAATTGCCATAGATACCTTTTTGATTTATAAGCCGTCAAATTTTTCGTCAGATTCTGGGAGGACATTATGGCAAGAAAAGGAGAGAACATTTATAAAAGGAAGGATGGACGATGGGAAGGAAGGTATGGTGCGGGAAGGCTCCCGGACGGAAGAGCCAGATACCGTTCGGTTTACGGGAAAACCTACAGGGAAGTGAAGGAAAAGCTTCTTATTAAAAAGAGAGATGCCTGCCTGGCAGGCGGAAAAGAAAACATGCTGCCGCCGGGGCTTACGATCCGGGAATCCGTCCGCCTGTGGATGGAGGAGAATCAGATGAAATGGAAGGAATCCACATTAGCTACCTACCGTTCCATTGCGGAGAAACATATCCTGCCAGTCATCGGCAGACAGGCAGTTTCCGGTTTTGATGAGGAAGCCTGGCGCGCTTATTTTGAAGGCCTGCGTGGACAGGCCTGCGCAGCGCAGGAAAAAAAGCTGTCCGAAACCTATCTTCATCAGATTTTCATCCTGCTCAGCCAGATTTTTCATTTCCTGGGGAAAAAATTCCGCTGCAACAGACCGGAGCTGCCCTCGGTTACCTCCCCGGCTAAAGCACAGATTCCGCAGCCGCCGGAGGGGCGCGAACTTAAAAAACTGGAGGAACACCTTATAAAAAGCGCACAGGAAGGAGAGCTGACCAGCCTGGGGGTGCTGCTGTCGGGCTGCAGCGGAATCCGGATTGGCGAGCTTTGCGCACTGCAGTGGAAAGACATTGATTTAGAAAAAGAAAGCATCATAGTACGTAAAACGATGCAGAGAATACGTACTTTTTCCTCCGCAGACGAAGCTGGCATGACGGGAAAGACCGGAACCAGGGTGATTATAACCGCGCCCAAATCCAGGAATTCCATCCGGGAGATTCCTCTGCCGGGATTCCTTGTGGAACTGCTGAAAACCGCCAGGAAAAGCGGCCAAATATCTGAGGAAGGCTATGTACTGAAGGGGATAAGGAAGGAATATACAGAGCCGCGCACGCTGCAGTACCGTTTTCAGGCAATCCTGAAAAAACTGGGGATCCCAGGCTTCAATTTCCATATGCTACGCCATATTTTTGCCACAAACTGTATTTCCCAGGGATTTGACATGAAGACGCTGAGTGAGCTGCTGGGACATTCCAATGTGGGCACGACTATGCGTATTTATGTGCACTCGGATATGGAACGGAAAAAAATGCTGATGTCAGGATATAAAATGGCGGCCTGAAGAACCGCTTCCGGTACAGATTGAATGGAACCTTTACGGAAGTTTTTTTGTCATGCCTGTTTTTCCAGACGTATCCGGCCATAAAAGATAAAAAGGCCGGAATTCCGTATCATCAGGCAGACAGGTTTTCAGAAGCCGTCAAAAAAATGGTCAACAATTCAACAGAAGTGTAGAAAACAGCTCCGGCGGTTCTTTTTCGCAAAAGGATAGATTTTGCGAAAATAAACTGCCGGAACTGTTTTTTTTGATCAGAGGTTCCCGCAATAGACGCCTTATAAGCCAATAATAGAATATAACGATTGTACACCAGAAAAAAGAACGCCGGAAGGTGGGAAACAATGGAAAAAGATACGTATGACAGAAAAGCGGCTGGAAAGCGGATCCGTGAGAAACGCAGACAGCTGGGAATCACAATGAAGGAAGCCGCGGAACAGCTGGGACGTGTGCCTACTTATTATGCGGACATTGAAAGGGGAAACTGCGGGATGTCGGTGGAAACGATGATCGCAATTTCCAGACTGTACCATATGTCCCTGGATTACCTGATTCTTGGGAAAGAAGATGATGACAGGGCGGTCAAAGACAGGGAAATAAACCGGACAGAAGAATCTGAGGCGGTATATCAACTGCTGAATAGTGTTTCGAAGCGGGAGCGGATGTATGCGGCGAAGGTGCTGCGGACTTTTTTGATTGCGTGCAGTGATGTGGGGTTGAAGGAAGAAGAGCAGCCTGCGGACGGCGATGGGCAGTTGGAGGAAATGAAAAACGGATAGAGACAGGAAACGGGATGGAATAGTTGGGATGGATGGATTAGAAGATATCCAGGGGTTTATTGATATTCATTGCCATGTTCTGCCGATGGTGGATGATGGGGCGGAAACGATGGAAATGGCGCTGGACATGCTGAGGATTGCTGCGGACGAAGGCATTCGGAAAATGATTCTGACGCCTCACCAAAAGGCGGACAGAAAATGTGTCACTCCGGAAGGAATTATCAGGCGTATGGTTCTGCTTCAGGAAGAGGCGGACAGAAAAGGAATTCCGGTAAAACTGTTTCCGGGAAATGAAATTTTTTACAGGCATGGGCTGGGAGAATTGTTGGAACTGAAAAAAATACGGACACTGGCGGATTCTCATTATGTATTGGTGGAGTTCCTGCCCGGAGAGGACTTCGGATACATACGGGATGCTTTAAACCGGCTTATTTCCTTCGGCTACTGGCCGGTGGTGGCACATGTGGAGAGATACCTGAATGTGGTAAAGAATCTGCAGAAAGCCGAAGAATTGAAAGAGGATACCGGGTGTTATTTTCAGGTAAATGCAGCAAGCGTCATGGGAAATCATGGATTTGGAGAAAAAGCGGTTGCGAGGAAGCTGTTAAAGCAGGGAACCGTTGATTTTATAGGGACTGACGCCCACCGAAGTGAAGGCAGGCGGAGCCCCCGCCTGAGAGAATGCGCAGGATGGATACAGAAAAGGCTTGGGAAGGATTATGCAGATAAGCTTTTGATTGGGAACCCGCAGGCGGTACTGGAGGACAGGGTGATTTAGCGCAGAGAGAAAATGCAGGTAGGAAATATAGATAGAAAGTACAGATAGAAAATACAGATGGAAAGTACAAATAGAAAATACGGATAGATACTGTAAATTGATTATGCAGACAGGTCAAATGTTAATCACAGTCAATGGATATTAAACTTTATCAGATAAGAAACAGGATGGGAGAAAGCAAGGGATGGAAGAGAATACAATACGCCAGACGGATGAAATTGAGATTGATTTATGGGAAATCTGTCTGGTGCTGATACATAATCTGGCATTGATTATTTCTGTGGGAATCATGGTGGCACTGGGCGCTTTTCTGTTTACGCAGCTGCTGGTGACACCTACTTATGAATCCACTACTAAGATATATATATTGAATAAACAGGAAAATGCTTCGGTTACTTATTCGGATATCCAGTTGGGCACGCAGCTGACGAAGGACTATGCGGAGCTGATTCAGAGCCGGTTTGTTTTAGAAGAAGTGGTACAGGGGATGGGGCTTGATCTGACGTATGAGCAGATGAAGGAAAAGGTTTCGGTTACTACGCCGACGGATACCCGTATTCTGGCGATTACAGTGAAAGATTCCGACCCGGTAATGGCGATGAAAATGGCCAATGCGATCCGGGAGGCTGCCGCGGTACATATCATGAATGTGATGGACATCCAGGCGGTGAATGTGGCGGAGACAGCAAATATGCCGATGAAAAAGTCGAGCCCCAGTGTATTGAAAAATACATTTATTGGCGGGTTGCTTGGGGTATTTCTGATAATTGCAGTTGTGCTGGTCCGTTACCTGATGGATGACACGGTGAAAACCCCGGAGGATGTGGAGAAATATCTGCAGCTTTCTACCCTGGCAGTAATTCCTCTAAATGAAGGGGAAAGCGAAGGAAAAAAGAAAAAGAAGAAAGTAAAAAGAAGCTAGAAGGTTAGCTGGAACAAAGATGATTTAGAAAAAGGCGGGCAGAAACGAGGATGAGTTTTTTCTGCTGTTATCATACGCGGCTTGTAAATGTAAGAAAAAGAAGAAGGCGGAGAAAGAATGCAGACGGTAAATTTTAATGCAATAGAGAAACTGGATTTCCGGACGAAGGAAAGCTATAAGACACTGCGGACGAACCTGGAATTTTCCGGCAGGGACAGGAAGGTGATTTCTGTTACCAGCTGTACGCCGAATGAAGGAAAGACCAGCGTCTCCTTTCAGCTGGCATTGTCGGTTGCGGAAGGCGGCAAGAGGGTGGTCCTTGTGGATGCAGACTTGAGAAAATCAGTGCTGAAGGGAAGATATAAGACGAATGCTTCCAGGTACGGACTATCTCATTATTTAAGCGGGCAGGCCTCGATTCAGGATATTACATGCAGGACAAATATTGAGAATTTCTTTGTTATTTTTTCCGGTCCGGTGCCGCCTAACCCCAGTGAACTGTTGGGGAACGATGCATTTCGTCTGTTGCTGGAATATCTGCGGAATGAATATGATTATGTGATTGTAGATACGCCGCCGCTGGGAAGCGTAATTGACGGGGCGGTTGCCGCACAGTATTGCGATGGAACGGTAGTTGTGATTGAAAGCGGCGCCATCAGCTATAAGTTTGCGCAGAAGGTGAAGGAGCAGCTGGAGAAGGTGGACTGCCGGATCCTGGGAGTGATACTGAATAAGGTGAATATGAGCGGCAAAGGGTATTATGGCGCTTACTATGGAAAATATTATGGGAAGTATTATGGAAAGTATTACGGAGGGAATGAGGAAGGCGGACTGCATTCTGCAGTAGTGCAGAAGGGGCTGAAACCGGCAAAGGCCGGACAGAAGCAGGATGAGAATGGCGCTGGTTTGAAAGGGCACGAAGGCAGGGCTGCGGCAAAGGCTGACGGAAATGTGAAACTGGCTGTCGGAGATTCCGGGGAGGAACAAGCGGAAGGCCTGTATGAAGAAGATGACATGATACAGCTGGATGTGGATATCGTACAGTTGGAGGAAGCTGAAATAGAAATGCTGGAAGAACCGGAGGAAGCAGGAGGGGAGAAAAAATGGAAATAAAAAAACTGGCAATTGGAATAGGGATTGTGGATGCTGTCCTTCTTGTTGTATGCCTGTTCCTGTATCTGGGGAAGGACAGAACGCCGCCAGTGATATCCTTTGGCGATAGTACGGCGGTCTATGAAGACGGGATGGACGAGAGTCTCCTGCTGCAGGAAGTAACAGCGATGGATGACAGAGACGGAGATGTGAGCAATAGCCTGATGGTGGAAAAGGTAGCTGGAACAAACGGAAAAGAAGTGATCGTAACGTTTGTAGCACTGGATCAATCCAATAATGTGGGCAAGGCATCGAAGGTGTTTGCGGTTGCTTCAGGATCTGCTGCTGCGTCCGATGGGGACGAAATGCAGACGGACGATGGAAATGGAATGAGTCAGAATGAGACGGAATCAGGTACGGTAATGGGAGATGATTCGGCGGAGGATAACAGCTCTGAGGATGGCGGGGCTGCGGATAACCGTGATGCCAAAGATACACAGCAGGATGGAAATGCCGGGGATGAAAACGGCGGGAAAGAAAATACCGGAGACGTTAACCGGGAAGAAGGAAATGGAAATGCAGAACAGTCGGGTCCTGCCCCTGTGCTGGTGATGAATTCTGATGAGATTATTACTAAAAAAGGAACTGCACCGAACTGGAATACGGTAATAGAGACGATGTCGGACGATAAAGATGATTATAATACGCTTTATAATAACCTGAAGCTGGAAGGACATGTGGATTTGAGCAGGCCTGGGGAATATCCGGTGATATTGTATACGGTGGATTCGGATGGGAACAGGTCAGAGATGAGAGAATTGGTTGTAAAGGTGGAATAGAAAAAATAGGAAAGAGGATGCGGGTGGGATGCAGTAGGCCGGCTGGGAATACAGCTGGAAAAAGGCTAAATAAAGGTCCAAGAAAGGCGGGGAATAAATGAGAAAAAGCATATACAAAATGGTGCCGTTAATTGTCCTGTTCGTATTATTGCTTTGCGGATGCGGAGAGAGTGAAAACAGCGGTGGAAGCACTCTTCCATTCCCCAATTACAGTACAGTCCTGGAGCAAAATGAAGATACATCAGCATATGCGTGGGCTGGAGAAGCCGTTATCCCAGCCAGGATATACTTTGACAATACGGGAAGTATGGAAGGATTTACATTTGATGAAAATTTCGGACGCAGTCCGGATCCCTCTTATTTAGCCCTGATAAGGTGCCTGCGTGATATGAGCAGACTACAGGATGCAGTCTATTATACGATAGACAGATATCAGCAGCGGTGGGTGGAATATGAAGGAAGTGTTTATCAGGATTTTGCTTCGGACGGCTTCCATGTAGGATGGAATGAAACCGAAGCGGGGCCGCTTACAAGCCTCTTTTTCGAAGGTGGGTTGGACGCAGGATACGTTAATGTCATTCTTACGGATTTAGCGGAGCAGAACCTCAACAATACAAAGCTTGCACAGCAGATACAGAAGCTTTGTGAGGAAGAAGACTGTGCGGCGGAATTGTTTGTGTTCTCTTTTGAATTCCATGGGAATACCCAGGTACCGAATCCGGATCAGATTTCCAATATGCTGGATGAGCGGGTGGATGGCAAAAGACCATATTATATGCTTATTACGGGACCAAAGCAGTATGTAGCTAAATACAGGACGGAGCTGACGGAGCTGCTTGCCGGACAGCAACTGACTGAGGGAAAGGATTATTTTACTGCCACAAGCAGACTGTCTGTAAATGAGGTCAAGGCAGATGTAACGGATGTCGTATTTGAGCCTTTTGCTGATTATGAGGAAATGAAAGAATTGTATTCAGGGAAGGGCAAAACGAGTGGCGGCGGAAAGAAATACGGAGGAAAAAACAACGCGGAAGACTTGAGTACTGAAGAAACTTTGCAGGCAGAGTCAACAAATACCAGACCTTCAAAAAACCTGATTCCCTATAACAATGTATCCCAGCTGTTTGAAGGAACACTCCCTACCCAAATAGCGGCGTTCCAATACCGGAAGGCAGAAGGCGTCCCTGAAAAAATGGGGGATTGGGAGCTGAATTTCTACGTTCCGCTGAGCGATGGAAAGAACCCGAATATCACTTACACCTGTGATTATCGGATATACAGACTTTCCGGGGAAAATGAAGACAGCACACAGGAAATCGAAACAGAGGAAGGAATGAAGCAGAAAGAGGAGAAACTGAGGGAATGGGTTGCAGACGGTAATTCCAGAGTGGAGATTATGCAGGAAATTACGGAAGAATATGAGGGTGCTATGCCTGAATATCCAACAGCTGTCTTCTTTTCCTGTAAGGATAAACCGACAGAAAAAGGGCATAGCCCCAGAGAAAAGGAAATATTGATAATTTTCAAGATAATGAAAGAGGAACGGGTGCCTTATGAAAGGCCGGAATGGCTTTCCAGGTTTGACACGTCAAGCTCAGATGAGCCGGATGATTATTTCCAACATACCTACAACCTGATAGGTTTCTATGACATCCTGTTTGGCTACCGGAACAAACGAATGGAAGATGACACGCTCCGCTTTGTATCTTCGTATGCGGAAATACCTGTATTAATTACGGATCTGAAAGAATAGGAGGGCATCAAAAATGAAGAAATATCTGTTCGGAAGTGGAACGATAGCAGCGGGAATTGGGGCTTCAGCCTTGATAAGCGGCATCCTTTTATCAATGGATCTTGCCATGTTTAACCCGGATAACAGAGGGAGCCTGATGATGCAGTTGTTCCTGATCCCCCTCATAGTACTGTGGGGCAGCTATACATTATGGTATTGGACACAGGCGAAAAAGCGAACAAGAGATATGAAAAATTACAGTACGAGCCTTGTTCTGCTGATAACAGTGATAATCGCAGACGCCGCTCTTGCTTTCGGGCTGGTGCAGCTGCAGGGATTTCTGGATGAAGCCTGGGGACATGTCATCCTTAATGTACTGATTACCGGGGCTGCATTCTGTATTTCCCTGGAAAAATTCAGACCCTGGTAGGAGGAGGTATACGATGAGAAAGGTATTTGTGGCGATGTTCGGGGGAACACCCTCAAGAGGAGAAATCTGTTTATATCTGAACTGTGCGGCGGGTATATATCAGGATTGTGAAATCAGATGCTACCCTATTGATAAGGATACGAGAAGTGCCAATTATGTGGACAGCAGAACCTTCTGTGAAATGTACAATGATTTTCGGAAGGTTATGGAAGGCGGAGAAATGGCGGCAACAGCTGTTTCCAGGGTGGAAGATCTCTTCGAAGATATGCTGGAACAGGCGGGAATACGTGCACAGGATGAGTCCATCCGCTATGTCATGGCTATGGAAAAGGAGCTAAATGATAAAGACAGGGAATTGCTGGATATTTGTCTGACAAAAGAAGAACAGAACAGAAACCTGGAAGGTGGGTATTATGGCAAGGCCAATTTGGGGGCAGTGACCAGTGATCTGCTGATATATAAGGGTATTTATAAGATGATCAGTATGGTAAAGGATGTAGAAAAGGAGCTGGATGCAGGAAACGAGGTGGATTTTATTATTTCGTGTACCTCCTTTGGTGGAACCGGAGCCAGCCTCGGTGTGAATTTCGGGGAATTTTTGGCAGAGGAATACCAAAACAGAAGGAATAATCTGCGGATCCACTGTATCCATGTACAACCCTATTTTTCTTTTCCGGATCCTGAAAGTGATGATCAGAACCAGATTAATTACCATAAATTCTATGCTAAATCAGCTACAGTAACGATTGTGCTTGGGGATGAAAAGAAGCTGATAAAAAGTGGAAAAGAACAGGCTCCAGTGTTTGACAGCTTCTATTATTTGGGACAGGAGGTTCTGGATCGTGTTTCTGATGTAAATGCGGCAAAAGACAGGCAAAAGAATAAACTGCACATAATAGATATGCTGGTTGCGCTTGCTGTTAATGACATCCTGAAAAAAAGTAATGAAAATAATTACAATCTTTTCGGATATCAGTATTCTCATGAAGGAACAGAATTTATTTCATGGGAACACATGCCCCAGGGAATTGGATTCAAGGAAAAGCATGTAAGATTTATGCGGTTTTCCTCATTTTTGCTGGCATGTCTGGAACCACTGTTCCGTCCTGAATTTGAAGGCTATGTAAGAGAAGCGCTGATTATCCATCTGTATGGCCAGAAAGGACTTTTTTATAATGCGAAGGCAAATGTGATTGAAGAAATTGATACGCAGCTTCGTGAAACCGTCCTGTGCTGCTGCGGCTTCTGCAGAAAATATATGGAATATTGGTTAGAACTTGAGGATACTACCAAATATGGACAGGAAGAAAACAGCGTCACCCGGTTTTTTAATAAAGACGCAATCAAGTATATTCTGGAGTGTGGTAAAGATGGATATGTAACAGTACGGCAACGGATGGATCCTGATGAACTGACAGAGGTAGAAGAGTATGCCAATTATCCAAAAAAGAAAAAGGGACTTGATATTTATGACAGCCTGCTGAACCGGAAAAGCCTGCATAAGATTGCAGAAAAAGGAAAGTCCGGCAGTGAAATTGCCAGGGAATTGCTCTTGTGCATCTATGATTTGTGCAAAGTCGGAGAGGAGGAACAGGGATGAAGATTATTGCTGCAGTGCCATTTCCCTTAGAAAGCGGAGGGGAAATTATTCCGGCCAATGAACCGGGATTTCACAACATAATCAAGTCGCTGGGGGAACTGGGGCAGATGACAGCCAGAGAGCATGCGGAGACAGCCGGGCTGGATGCCATCTCTTCCGGTACGGCACATGTAATAAAGCTTCGCAGCGATATGAAGACTGCCGATGCGAAGGAACGGTATGAAGAAGAACTGTGGCGCAAGGTAATTACTATATTTGCACTGAGCAAATACAGGGCATCGGATATCCGTATAGAAGAAATTAAAGAAAGCGAATGCAGCCCTCTAGTATGGTATATTTTCGGGCGCAGGCTGGCGGGGAATACCGAATGCAGTGACAGGCTGTTCCTTCTGCAGCTGGAGGGTAAGAATATCGCCATTTTTGATAAGGATGGCTTTTTATTGCCCATGGCAGAATTCCCCGTGCAGATAGAAGAGGATATGGGAGAGGACTGCATACAGAGACTTCAGGATTATGAAAAGGATATTCTTTATACCTACTTAACCCGTATTGAGGAAGATGCGATTGAATATAAATATTATATTGTCCGCTTCTGTACTGCGCTGAAAGAGCAGGGGGCCAAACTGCTTCCGGAGGATAGCTACAGAACTCACCCTGAATCGGACAATGTAAGGAAAGCGGTCTTTGGTGAAAAGAATACGGGAAAGAAATTTTTTGAACTGCCGGTTCTTGCAGTTGAGCTTCCGGCCATATTCAATTCCACGCTTTTGTTTGCATCGACAAAAGTTAAGTCCATTTCAGGTGTGGGTGAAGGAAAAGAATTTGGAAAAGAAAATGTGTTTTCATTCCAATTGATACTGAAGGATGATCCATTTTATTTTTCCGGATTTTTGCCGTTATCCGAAAAAATGGTAGATTTTCTTGATAAAACACCGAATGTGTATATGACGGGAGTGGATATAGACGCAAGTCACTTTGGAGCAAAGAAAAATCTGGTTATCACTTTCCAACTTAAAGTTGAAAATGAATTTATTAAAGTAACCAGGTGTTACCGGAAGGAAACTTTGATTTATGCATCGGGAGTACCCATAATAACAGCCTTTCCCTATGTGAAATTGCCTGTAGAGTATTGGAAAAAGTACTATATGGCGCTCCTGAAATGTAAAGATGATGAAGAAGAAGAAACAGCCCTGCAGGAATTTCTGAAGGATTTCCTTCAGATAAGAGGCAGCATGATTGATATGGCGGATGACGACATCTACCGTTCCAATGTATTGACAAGCCAGGAGAAATTTAAAAAAGAATGGTATTATGCCGCCTACGACAGACTTCCATCTTTTGTGAAACTCTGCAGGACGGATTTCAGCCTCCCCGATGCTGTAAGAAATCCCAGAAAGAAAAGTGAATATCTGGGAGCTATCTGCGTAGGCACGCCATCTTTGACGGAAACCGATTTTTCAAAGACATATCGGTGGGCTCTGGATATGGGAACCCGTAATACGATTGTTGCTTATAAGGATATTAATGGTAAAGATATTAACTATAGATTGGCCAGGAAGGGGCTATATGAGGTACTTCTTTCCGGGACGGAGGGCAGGAGGGACAGTCTGTTTGCAAGGCAGTGTTATGCGCCGGAACGGGAGATCGACAGAGGCTTCCCTACTATGAGCAGGATATATAAACAGGGATTTGGAGAATCTGAAATATACTGCTATGAGCAAGGATGTGCCCTTTTCCCGGATCTGGAATTGCTCAATGAATTTATGGAAGGGAAAAAGCCGCTTCTGGACGACAAGGTGGTAACAGATATTAAGTTCGGAAATGAATATGGCCCGGAAGAAGGAAATCTTTATGAAAAAGCCCTCCAGATATTTCTCTACAACATGCTATGGCTTGGAGCGTTGGAATGTGCCCTCAATGGGGCAGGTAAAATGCAGGTATGTATTTCCTATCCGAGAAGTAATGTATATGAAAGAATTAAGGAGGTGTGGGGTAAGATTACCGATCTTCTGAAAGAATACAGCGGTATTGCCATAGAGAAAACCACCTATTGCTCTGAAGCCGAAGCCAATGCACACTACCTGCAGAAAGCCATGTTGGAGGCACCGGAAAAACAGGTATCAGCCAGCAGTACTTTTGGCATCTGTGATATAGGTGCAGGAACCAGCGATTTTAATCTGTTTATAGGAGAAACGAAGGAAAATCAGCTTCCGAAGAGAATACAGTTTTCCATGCGATATGCGGGAAAGGAAATTCTGGCGGACACGATAGAATTATTCTTTCGTGGAAACAGTGACGGATTCAGGGGACTGTGGGCGATTCCCTCCAAAACCGATGCGGATTATAAAGTATATTCGGATGCAAAGAAACTGATAAACAGGTATGAGGATTTTGAAAAGGATCAGATGGAAAAACCGGACGAAAACGGAGTGGGAGATCTGGGGATACAAGACAGTAAGCGGAATATTATTCAGATGCTTATTGAAAAAGTGGGAATTCAAAAAAATTTGAATGTAAGCACTTCAAATATATATGTAAAATTTGCAGTCATTTTAACCTATAAATATCTGAATCTTTTCCGTGTCTATGGCAGACTGCTTCAGCTGTTTTACAACAGTCGGGGTGGAAACTTCAAGTTGTTTTTATATGGAGGTGGGAAACAGGCGCTTAGAAATATCATAAATCTTCCTCTGGAGCAGTTCCAGAAGACAGCGTTTGGTGTATATGTTACCTGTCTGCTGAGCAAAGAAGCCGGGATCAGTGAAGATTCTATGATTATAGAGGTGGACGGGAAGTATCGGAAGACGGAAGTGGTTGAAGGCATGGTGGAAACAGGAACGCATATATCACCAATAAATAGTGAAGCGCTGGATGACTGTGATAAGATAGATGCTTATTGGCAGGAAACCTGTCATACAGCGGTATTTCCTGCGGCAGCACCGGATCGGACGGAAATTGAAAACCTGATTAGTGAATACCATAATTTTATACAGGAAGTCAAAGGGCAGAGTTTTCTGAGGCTCAGAACCGAAGAAGGAGAAACGCAGGTTTATGATTTGATCTCGGTCGGGGAAAGTGAGGATAAAGCCACGGAAAAGGAAAAGAGTAACAGAACCTTTTTCCGGCAGAGTGCGGAAAATTTGTGGTCGCAAATAAGCCGGGACAAAGACAACCCTAAATGTCTGTGGAATATCCTGTTTGATGTAAAAATGTCCAATTACCTTCTTATGAAGAATTTGTAAGCAGTTATTTCCTGCCGCTTTCAAAAGGCAAAGCATTTGAAAACGGCAGGAAAAACAAGATGGAAGGGGAAAATGTGAAGAAAGTATTCAAATTGACAGATGCTTTTTATTCATTGTTGCTTTTGTTAATCCCGTTTTTTTTCGTACTGTGGATGCTCGGTATATTCAAACAGCCTTTTTCGGTGCATTGGGCTTTTTTGTTTACAATCATTTATTTAATCGCCTTATCTTCTAAATACTGGAAGGTTAGGAACCTCGAAAAATGTTTTTATTCACTCGGAGATAAAGCAGATAAGGAAAATACGGAAATCAAAAATAAGTACGAAAACTTAAAAGATGAGCATGAAAAGCTAAATAATGAGTATGAAAACCTGAAATATGAAAACACACAACTGAAGGAAAATGAAAAAGAAAAGATTGATAGATTACTAAGTGTGCTTAGCTTAATAAAACAGAGCTTAGAATTTATTGTGAAGCGGCAATCTCAGATTCTTGAAGATCGAGAACTGTCGAGGGAACACTTAGTAAAAGAGGAACAGAAAGCAACAACAGATGAAGCAATAGAAGAGAATATTGCTGAAATATCAGATTCAGATGAAATGCAATCTCTTGCAAAAACGATACCGGACAATGAAGAAAGAAATGACAGCGGGATACAGACAGAAGCGGAGACTACAAAGGAAGAAGAAGTTCCTGTTAGCTATCCGAAAGAAGGAAGCGGAAAACCTATTAATATTGAGCTGAAAAATCTGGAAGATGATGATTTATTATGGAAACAGGGAATGTTTTACGGTTTGGATGGTAGTGGCCCATTTGAAATTATAGAAAATTTAGAGAAGATATATATTTATCCACGAAGACTAAAAACGGGTGGAGAATTTTCATCAAGTAAGTGTGATGATTTCGGATACAAAAAATTGTTTAACATAGAACCTAAAGCAGACGATCAGATAAAAATCACCAAAATCATACCTGCCGAAGTAAAAATAGTAGGACAAGATAAAATTATACTGCTTAATAAAGGAAAAATAATCACATCAGAAAACGGATAAGGAATATAAGCTGTAAATCAGTTTTATGGGGGCAGAATTTTGGATAAACAGTTGAATGAATTGTCCATAATTGTTAAGGAAAAGCTGATAGATCTTGGGCAAAACGAGTTATTCTGGCTGGTTCTGACAGCGATAATACTCATTATTCTCATTGGGAACGAGCAGATGAGAAAAACAGGGCTCGGCAAAGGCATTATGGGTGCCATAAAGGAATTAATACTATATATTTCTGCGCTGATAGTGGACATTATTGATGCCGTGAAAAGTGCAATCAGCTTTAAGGATGGGATCAGGACGCTTCTTTTCGGACATTTTTCGGAAAGTGCACAGTTTGTCATGATGAATTATGCCATTACCTTCCTGAGTGCAGCATCTTTCCTTATGGTAACAGGCGGGCTGGATAATGTAATTGATACTGTATCAGCAATATTTATGGCTTTTGGGCTGCAGACAGCCTTTCTGCTTTTCTCTTCCAGGCTTGTCAGATATTTTTTCCCAAGATATGCCCGTGCAAGGAGAATAACAAGGTACTATCAGACAAAAAAAATACCAGGCAGAAAAATATCAAATACAGGCAAAGTGGACAATGATAATTTTGCAAGTGTATATAAAACAGTCTGCATAAACTCAGGTGATAAGGAAGGTGCAAATAGACAGCTGAAAAAAATAGCAAAGATCGGGAAAATAGTTATTATGTCATTTGCGGTTATTGTAACCGGCTTGATTTTATCATTTTTTTCTGCAGTTTATTTATGTGAACAAAGAATTGCGCGGGAAACGGCGGCGGACAGAGAATACGGGGTGGTCCGGTTCCTGGAAAAAGATCAGCAGCACTATAAAGAAAAGCTGGAGTTATATTATGAAAACACAAAAGATTTTTTGAATGATTTCCTGTATGAAGCGAGAGATATATGCAAAAAAGCAGAGGAAGAGGATCGGTCATCAAGAGCGACTGATATTATTAATGAACTTGCAAACGGAAAAGCTGATTTTGAAGCCGAGGAGTTTGCTGAGAATTTTAAATTATTTTTGGATGATATGCACGTTTATGATCAAAATTCCGATATTTTATTTGGAGAAACAGGCTATGATTTAAACGATTTAAAAATAGCAGTAGATAATTATTTAATCATGCGGGTATATTTTGCATCGGAAAACGAGGACCCACTTGATAATATACAAAATTTCTTAGATAGTACTGCTGATAGTAGTGGTGAGAACGCGGAAGGTGAGGCAAAACAATATGCAGAATTAATTTATCATTATTTGGAAAAGATGGAAATCTTCAGCAGCATAAGAGATGTAAATCCGGATAAAATCAGCGGTTACCCCAATTTCCATGAAAGCTCCTATAGAAATTATCTTGGCGCGCTGAACTGGCTCAAAATCATTGACCAGGAAGTGAGTGACCAGGAAAGATCCTTTGAAGAGGTTTGGTATCTTATTGCCGACAGGATGCACTTTTATGATTACCCTAAAACAGTTATGTCGATTGTGATGGGAGTGATTATGGAAGGATTTATTCTGGTTTTATGTTTCCTTCGGGGGCATTTAAGACCTGCAGAAAAAGCCTTGAAAAAAAGAAATGTTATAGCTGCAGCATTTATTAACCAATACATAGATATTGCTTCAGAACAGCGGGATTCTCATTGGAATGTTGTTATATGCCTTACCGCTGCGGCAGTCATTGCAGGCGGAATGTTGATCAGATATATCGGATGGCCCCTGATGGCTTATCTGCTTTTCATGACTGTGATTCTGTTCCTGATGTCTGCACTTCATTATTGGATCAGTTCAGCCCGGCTGAAAAAGGTGGTTAACAATGGTAACTTTAAAAAAGAAGAGGAAGAAAAAAAGAATATAAACTGTCTGGAGAGCCTGCTGAAAACTGATGCGGAAACCATGCTGAGCCAGGTTGAAGCAATGCCTCTGTTCAGGGAAATACTATTGGTGGAAAAGGCGGACGATTATTATCAGAGAAAGATATTTTATGAACAGGAAAAGGAAAAATTTAAAAAAGATTACAGATACCAAATTAAGCCCTATATTCCACATAACCTGGAGAAACTTATAACAGTAAGCGCGGAGATGGTAAATGGACTCGTTATTGACAGTGGTTCTATTCCCTCGAAGATGAAGGCTGAAATTGGCTTCCTGATGGAGGCGGAACTGGTATTTCCATTGCTGGATGAGATAGACCAATGTACAAAATTTTATGTTCTGAGCCATGAATTTTATGATCTTTTATTGGAAGTCCTGATGGACAGGGCCTTCAATACTGATAATATGGAGGCAACTTTTGAACAGGAGGTACTGTTGTATGAAGACAATGAAGATAGGTATTAAGTTCTTTATCACAATACTGTTCCTGTCCTTCTTCGTTAGGGCAACAGAATGCAAGGCAGAAGAAACACTGAGATATGATGATTTAAAAATTATGAAAAAAGTCTGTATTTATGTGGATATCAGTGGTTCTGTAAAAAGTATGGAGGAGTACAGGGAATATATTCTTTCCCTGCTGTACGACTATTTCTATAAATCGGATAGGGTAAAATGCAGAATCTATACCTTTGATGAAGATGTTTCCCAACTGGGGAATAATTATTCTTTACAGAGTGAGGAGGTGAGCTGGGATAGTTTCATTGATTACGGCAAAAAGAATACGGATCTGGATAAAGTGTTGGAAAATATTTTAGATCTGAAGACAGATGATGTTGAGCTTGAGAATGGTGATATTAATGAGCCATGGGAAGTGATTATAATTTCAGATATGTATGACAGTAAAAACAGCAGTCATTACGAAACAATGAATTGGGGAACAGTTCAAAATGCCCATTTGCACCTTATTACATGGGAAAATGAGTCTGAAAGAGTTAATGGACTGGAACAGGTGAAACTGAATGGAGTGGAAGAGATTCGGCTTCAGGAAGGAAAGAAAACGGATACAGTAAAAGCGGCAGAAGAAGTATTAGAGATGTGCGCGGAAATCATGTACGGATGCGGTATGAACTGGGAAAGCTTTTCTCAACTGAGCAATACCAATGGGAAAGCGGATGAGTATTATGTTCACTGCAATGAACCTTTGCCGGAATCTGATGCTTCAGGAATGACCCTGGTGGGAAGCGATGATACTGAAAATGGCTGCTTTTACTATACGGAAGGCAGAGAATTGAGAAAACTGGCAGGAGTGATAAAGGATAGAAAATGTGAGGTTATGCTTATACCTCAGATTACGGTCAGCTTTCAGACGGATCCCTTTACGGATTTCATTTATGAAGGAAGCAAATTTGAAGTGATAATTAAGGCGGAATATGATGGAAAGCCGACTGACATAATGAATAACAGTTGTCTTTGTTTTACAGAGAGAAATACAAAGAAGAAGCACAATATGCCGCTTACATATGAAGAGCCGGTATATGCAGGAAGTATTTATCTGGACAGAGGGGAATATCAGGTAACTGTAGAACGTTTTGGAAAATGTGCGGTTGGAATTAGACAGACTGTGCTTGTCAGTGCACCAAAGATAGATATATGTGCTGCTTCAGATAAAAGTCAGTTGAAAGATATACTTTCAAATATAGCAGTAACGGATGAAGAGGTACGGATTAATTTATCCGACTATATTGGCTGCATAGTTCAGACGGGACAGGGCAGACATGGGCTGCTGCACAACCCGGAGGATAAACTTGTTTACAGTGCCTGGTTTGATAAGAATAAGAATCAGACAACCCCCCGGTGCCGTGTCGAAGGAACCAACCTCATAATACTTGGCAAGGTGAAAGAAGAATCAATTATAAAGATACAAGTGGAATATTCTGAACTGAATAAATATACGCAGGGAGTCAGATTTGTAGGATTGTTTAAAGTCGGAGACGTTAAGCCTGATTAGTATGTACCGACGGGGGAAGGAAAATGAAAAAATCAGCAATTTTGCCAGCCATTTTAATATGTTTCTGCCTCGTTGGCAAAAAAGAGATTAATGCGGTACAAAATGCGGGACTGGTATCCGTCCATATAGATGATGATTATCAAATTCTTGAGAAAAAGGCAGAGGAGCAAAAAGAAAATGCAAAAGAAATAAAAAATGTCATTGACCGGATACAAAAAAGTTATACGAAAGATGCAGAAGGAGAACCAGTTAGTATCAATATTTATTTTTTTGAAGATGGAATGGAAGAAGTAATAGGAGAGAACAGTATTTCTTTTAAAGAAATACAAAAAGACTTACAGAAGATACAGACTTTATTATGGTTTGGAGAGAACAGCAACAGCGGTTGGCTGATTTCCCTGTCAGGTTCCAGAGAAGGTGTCAGAGATGTATATGAGGATATTATTTATCAACTAAAAGACGAACAGATGGAAGAGGACAAGGATTATTTTGTCATATCTAACGATGAACAAAAAGACAGAGAAATACAGAACGTATATTCCGGGGTAGCCAATGTCGTGCCTGCAGAAATCGCGCAATATTCGAATTTTAATTCAGGAAATCTGGATTTCCTTATGGTGAATCTGGAATATAAAAATATCCTAGAAAGGATATCTTATGGACTTGAGACAGATGAAAAAACGGAAAATAACAGTTTGTATCTGTATAAATATAAGGAGCAAGAAGGAGTGGGCCGGGACAAGCGGAATGAGTGGCAACTGTCATTTTCAATTGAGGTACCAAAACAGGCAAGGTTTTATTGGGATATTAAGAGCTATTTATGGGAAAATGGCAGGATAAAGGAATGGGTGAATGATGAAATTCAATGTTATACAAAGCATGATTCATTAGATGATGAAAAAATGAAAGAAACTTTTCAGATATCAGGGAAAGAAGTGCCGGATGGCAAACTTCTTATATGTGTAACAGGCCAGTTGAAGAATTATTGGGATAAGGAATATCTTTGGGTCAACGAAGTAGAAGGAGAGGCCGGTGAGTTCCTGAAGCACTTTTATAATGAGGCAGAAGAACGTTGGCAGGAAAGCGAACCATATGTTTACTTTGAGGAAATGTTTCTACTTGATGGATTGCCTGAAAGTTCCGTTGAAAATGAAAAGAGAGGTAATAAAAAATGGAAAAGGGATTTGAATATGATAATAGAGCGGAGGAAGAAAGTACATTACAAGGAAAAATTCTCTATAGTGTCCTGGCCCTGGTGATTCTGGTGGTGATTTTTTTATTGGGCTTTGCTTTGGGGAAAGCTGATGTAAAAAAAAGTATGCAGCCGGAGAATGCGAACGGGAATGTTGAAACAGAAATGATTTCTGAAACGACAGTAATTGAAGATATGAAACTGCAGATAGAGAATTTAGAGAAGCAGGTAGAAAAACTGGAAGGGAATTTGGAAATTCTGAGAGAGCGGACGGAGACATTGGAAAATGCGCTTGCTATTCAGCAGTTGCCGCAGATACAGCAAACACCACAGACACAACAGCTTGTACCTGAAGAAAAGGAAGACGGTGGCAGTGAGAAGAAAGACAGCGGTGGGGTAGGAAGTGGTGAAATATCATGACGTGTTTCTTTTACACATGCTCTTTCGAGACATGAATCGTGATAAGGGCATCTGGTACAGTCCGGGTGCATATGATGTTTCACCTCATTCGGATCCGCAAGAACAGAAAGATACACACCGCTGTGTCCATCCTGTGCACCCTGCTTTTTTTCACTTTTTCCGCGCAGGCTTCTGTCTTTATTAACTGGCAGCTTCTTTAGCCCATCACTTGAAGGTGGTTTAGAACTGTTCCTGGAATTTTTATTTAACTGCTCCTGAAGTTCCTTGATGGTCTGGTTAAGAGATTCAACAGTTGCGGAGAGATTTGCAACCTGTGCAATGAGTGCAGTATTCTGCTCCATTAGATTGCGCACAAATTCTTCCGTGATATTAATTGGCATCCAGACCACCTTCTTTCCTGATTTTATGCTTATATTTTACAGGAAAATTAAGGAAAAAGCGAATTAGCATAAATTTAACTATAGTCAAAATGACGGTGGATAAGTATCAAATTTCAAGGTTCAGGTGTCGCTGAATTTATTCAAAAGCTGTAGCTTACAGCCCTGAAACATGGTTATTTCAATTATTTGCGAAGTAATCCACAACAAAACAATTTCCGTAATATCTGTGGCTTTATTATCCACAGATTACAGGAAGCATAACGCAAAACAGAAAAATAAATTTCTCTGTTTTGTACAAATGTTACTTGAACGCAATTAGGGGTTCTGAATAGTTACGATCTTTCAATGATATAGAAGAAGTCAATGATTATAGAAGAAATAAATGTAATAGATGAAGGAGATAAAAAGATGCCTCAGAAAAAGTACACAATTAAGGTTGGTTATACCACAAATGTGTAGGAGAAGATGGAAAATAAGAATAAAAAGTAAACAGTAAGTTTGTTTCAGATCATCTAAATTCCACAGGGAAAGCAACCTGAATTGTAGGGTGAAAATAAAACTTTCGTTGATACGAATGGTTTATGCTAATATGATGGAAATTTGATGAATTTACACTCATACCCGACGTAAAGGGAAGATGTAGGTACATAACGCCTCTTGAAATTTAGGTTCGCTACGGTTGTTAACAGTTTAGTTGATGATAAATTAAAAAATCTGGATGGACTAAGACTATTGGAAACTTTGGAAAACAGAAAACTTAATATTGTAGTTGCGAGTCTAGGTATATCGATTAGTCTATTGAGGTGCTTCTGGCACAGCATAAACATGTAACGGCTGTGACATCATTCCGGAAAAGTAGAGATGATCAACAACCGGAAATCGCCCATACAGGATTTGTGTATAGAAAAATATCTGGCTGAAATAAGCCGGACTTGACCGCAACGCTGGGTACGAAAACAGTATATAGCAATGTGGATTTCGTCGCTATAGCAGTACTTGCGAATGTCTATGCCACGAAATTAGTGGCTTAAAATGACAGAGAAAATCATGAAAAATGAGTTACTCACAAGGAAAAAGTGATGTTCTCATCCAAGAAAATTAGTGGAAAAGGATTCAAAACCACACTCTCGCCACTAAAACTACTGAAAATCTGCATTTTGGATAGACATGGTGTGTGTATCGCTATAGGAAATAACGCGAAATTAAGGCGAGCTTCGGAGGTAGATTAACAGAGAAAACGCTGAAAAAACTTGGTCGCAGGCTGATGTACACAGTTGGTTGTGCGTATCCAACGGGGCGTTCTGTTCAAGGACGTGTGTGACAGGTCTATCCAATGAGGGTTTGGTTAGTGGGAAATCGGTGCTTTGGATAGACATGGTTGGAGTAGTGCTATAAAAAGCTGTGGGTGCTGGTGAGGTATGCAGAGGGCTGATGCTGTGTGGAAGAGCCTTATAAATCAAGAATTTCCGAGGATAGTCAATGTAGTAATACGGCAATAGCACTGTGAATAAGTCTATATCCAATTCAGTTTATTGTGGGGAAAGAGGAACACGGATTATCACAATAAACTGAATTGGATAGAACGAGGATTGAACACAGATGATACTGCTGTGAATTCGATGGAAACTACTCACAGAATACTTTGGCAAATAGCAGTTATGTATATCCATCAAAGTTTAGTGGAAGTGTGATGTAAGCGTGAAAGCAGACACTGAAATTGTTGGAAAGCCCTGTGGTTGAAGAAATAGACATATGGGAAAGGGCACGCAATTTAATGTGCGTGAAGAGGTAGTAGTTTTATGTTTGGAATTGTAGGATTCGTTGGAAAAAAACAGGCGGCTCCAATCTTGTTGGATGACTGTCTAAACTTGAATATAGAGGTTATGACTCAGCCGGGCTAGCGGTAAGAGACGGAGAAAAACCGGCAAATGTTATTAAGGCCAAAGGCAGACTTTCTGCTCTTTCAGAAAAAACGGATGGAGGAAATGCTTTATCTGGAACATGTGGTATTGGACACACGAGATGGGCTACACATGGTGAACCTTCTCAGAAGAATGCGCACCCACATGTTAGTGGTAATTGCACTGGATCAGGATCTGGAGAAGTAGAGGCTGATGTTGTTGGAGTACATAATGGAATTATTGAAAATTATGTGGAACTGAAAGAGAAGCTTTTGAAAAACGGTTACACATTTTATAGTGACACAGATACGGAAGTGCTTATAAAGCTTGTTGATTACTATTACAAAAAGTATAAGCTTGGTCCGGTTGATGCGATTGCAAAAACAATGGTACGTGTTCGTGGCTCATATGCTCTTGAAGTGATGTTTAAAGACTTTCCAGACGAGATTTGGGTTGCAAGAAAAGACTCTCCTATGATTATAGGCATTTCGGATGGGGAAACTTATGTGGCATCAGATGTTCCGGCCATTCTGAAATATACGAAACAAGTATATTACATCAAAAATCATTAGATGGCTCAGCTTAAACAGGGAGAAGTTTATTTTTTTGACTTGAATGGTGATGAGGTTGGTAATGAACTTGTAGAAATTAAATGGAGTGCAGAGGCTGCTGAAAAGGGCGGATACAAGCATTTCATGAAGAAAGAAATACATGAGCAGCCGAAGGCGGTAGCTGATACGCTTGCTTCTGTTCTTAAAGACGGGAACATTGACTTAGCAGAGATGGGGTTGTGTGAAGAAGAAATTAAGGAAATTGAGTCTATCACAATAGTGGCATGTGGATCTGCTTGGCATGTTGGAATGACCGGCCAGTATGTGTTCGAAGATATTGCAAAAATTCCGGTTCGCGTTGAACTGGCATCAGAGTTTCGTTATAGAAAACCACTATTAAGCAAAAAGCAGTTGGTCATGGTGATTAGTCAATCAGGAGAGACTGCGGATAGCTTGGCGGATCTAAGACTGGCAAAGGAAAAGGGATGTAAGACCCTGGGAATTGTAAATGTGGTTGGAAGCTCGATTGCTCGTGAAGCTGATTATGTGTTCTATACATTAGCTGGACCTGAAATAGCAGTTGCGACAACGAAAGCGTATAGTGCTCAGCTTATGGCAATGTACTGCATTGCACTTCAATTTGCAAAGGCCAGATGTGAGATTGAACAGAATGAGTATACTCACCTTATCGAGGAACTCCAATCCATCCCAGTTAAGATTGAAAAGATTCTGGATGATAAAGAGAGAATACAGTGGTTTGCAAGTAAGTGTGTAAACAAGAAGGATGTGTTCTTTGTTGGAAGAGGGATTGATTACGCTGTATGTCTGGAAGGCATCCTGAAACTAAAGGAAATCAGTTATATCCATTCTGAGGCGTATGCAGCCGGTGAATTGAAACACGGCACGATTAGTCTGATAGAAGATGGGACTCTTGTAATTGGTGTTCTTACACAGAACGAGCTCTATGAAAAAACAGTGAGCAATATGGTCGAGTGCAAGAGCCGTGGAGCGAATCTATGTGCAGTAACTGCTTATGGAATTTATGAAATTGAGGAAACAGCAGATTTTGTCACTTATGTTCCAAAGGTGGATGAAAGATTTATGGCTTCACTGGCTGTAATACCGCTACAGTTACTTGGATATTACGTGAGTGTTGCAAAGGGACTGGATGTTGATAAAACGAGAAATTTGGCGAAGAGCGTGACGGTGGAGTAGGTAGAGGTAGAGAAAAAAATGCCATTTTGGCATGGGAGATTTTTAAAATGAAGCAAAGAAGAGTTTGATAAATCATCGAATTTTGAGTTGCTATTGTGATAGTTAAGCAAGCGACAAATTAGACCCTGATACACAAGTTTTTGCAGAATTCTTCTAAGAATTTTAACCCATGGTAAAACGCATTAACAATTACATACAACCTACATAGGAATAAAAAATATTTAACATGATGCCGTGACAATACGGTGTTCATATCTTTGAATGACTGCAAGGTAATACACTTAGCCAAGTGTGAGGAATGCCCGGTGCATTTGGAAAAGAACATCCGTCCATGCCCAATAGATATGTATATAGATTCAATGAAAGTAAAAAGATGAGGAGTGTTTGAGTGATGAGGAAGAATAAAATCAGAATACTGCATGTAGCACAGGCTGCCGGCGGCGTGGATTGCTACATCCGAATGCTTCTCAAGTACTTGGATAAAGAAAAGTTTGAAAACATATTGGTTTGTTCACATGATTTTGATGGTGAAGACTACAAAGACCTAGTTGAATCATTTGAACAAATTGAGATGACTAGAGCGATTGGAAGCAATGACCTAAGAGCAATTGGAAAAGTCCGAAAGCTAATAAAGAAGTATACCCCAGACATTGTATATGCTCACTCTAGTAAGGCTGGTGCAATTGCACGAGTTGCTGACATTGGGATGAGGAATTGTTGTATATACAATCCGCATGGGTGGGCATTCAATATGAGATGCTCTACCAGGAAAAAAACAATGTACACAGCCATTGAAAAAATTGCAGCACCGTTCTGCGATAAGATTATCTGCATTTCAGATGCGGAGAAACAGTCTGCATTGGAGAAAAAGATTTGCAAAGTTGATAAGCTGCAGGTCATCTTTAATGGAGCGGATATTGAGGCATATGAAAAAGAAGTGCATGGCTCTGTCAAGAGAAAAGACCTAAATATTCCAGAAAATGCGTTTGTTGTTGGTATGGTTGGACGAATGAGTCTGCAGAAAGCACCTGATGTCTTTGTCAAGATGGCAAGGCTGGTGAAAGATAGAATTCCGAATGCGCATTTCATTATTGTGGGTAATGGAGAACAGGAATATGAAGTCAGAAAGTATGCAGAAGAGAACGGATTTAATGATAGCTTACATATCACGGGGTGGGTTGATAATCCGATGAGTTATGTGGAACTGTTCGATGTTGCTTGTTTGTTAAGCCGATGGGAAGGATTCGGATTGGTTCTACCGG
Source organism: Eisenbergiella massiliensis (assembly GCF_003435485.1). Taxonomy (NCBI): domain Bacteria; kingdom Bacillati; phylum Bacillota; class Clostridia; order Lachnospirales; family Lachnospiraceae; genus Eisenbergiella; species Eisenbergiella massiliensis. The sequence continues at coordinate 474,280 of NZ_QVLV01000002.1, read as the reverse complement.
AGTATATGATGGCGGGTAAGCCTATAGTTGCAAGCCGAGTTGATGCCATTCCGAATATAATTCGGGATGGAGAAAATGGTTTACTTGTTAGTGTAGACGATCCTGTTGGTACATATAAAGCAGTGATGCAAATTTATCAGAAAGATGAGCTGAAAGATAAATTAGTAGCACAGGGTATAGAAGATGTACATAACAGGTTTAACGCTCGGAGAGTTTCTGCGGAGCATAGTGAATTATTTAACAAGGAAATGGATTGAAATAATGAAAATAGCAATATTAACATGGTTACATAATGGAAACTATGGCACTCTTCTGCAGGCGTATGCACTGCAAAGTTTCCTGAAGGGAGAGGGATATGAAGTTAGCAATATTGACTTTAAGCCTTCTACAATAGAGAAAGTGAAAAATCTGATTAAATGTCATAACTCACTTTCATTGATTAGAGAAAAATTTGATGGATATTTAAGCAGAAAACAAGGAGAACCGGAATTATTATCCAAGAGAGATCTAGCCTTTGAACAATTTATGAATCAGAACATTAATTTAACAAAACAATACTCCAAAGCAGACACATTGACTGATCTATCAGGGAAATATGATGCATATATATGTGGTTCGGATCAAATCTGGTCCCCTATGCTTCTGAATCCAGTTTATTATTTTAACTTTTTATCTGAGAATGAACGTAGATATGCTTATGCATGCAGTTTTGGCGTAAGTGAAATTCCTACCAAAAAGAAAGAAATTATTCAGAACTATTTGGAAAAGTTTTCTGAGATTTCTGTCCGTGAAAATACAGGTGCAAAAATTGTAAATGCATTGATCGGAAAAAATGTGCCCATAAACGTGGATCCAACACTATTGCTGGAGCCTGAGAAATGGAATGAGTTAGTGATTAATCCTGAGATAAACGAAAAATATGTATTTGCTTATTTTTTGTCAAATAAGAAGTCATACGAAGAAATTGCAAAAAAGGTTGCGCAGAAATATAGCTGTAAACTTGTTCTGGTTCCAACGCAAAAAGAACACTACGCATTTGAAGGCGTGGTTATTCAAAATGCTGGTCCATGTGAATGGCTTGGCTTGGTTAAGAATTCTTGCGCTGTAATCACTGATTCTTTTCATGGAAGTATATTCTCATTTGTTTTCAAAAAGGATTTATATGTAACAAAAAGATTTGATGACGCGAGTATTAGGTCACAAAATTCCAGAATTTATACTTTGCTAGAAACATATGGGTGCGAAGATTGTATGATATCCGGTGTTCAGGATATTGAGAAGAGTCGTGATTTAAATTGGGAAGCGCTGCACAGGAAAATGGGAAGAAATGCGTCTAAGTCAAAAGAATGGCTAAATGTATGCTTAAAAGGAATGAATGATGAAGTGTAATTTAGGGAATGTAGGTGAAGAGTCTTGCAATGGTTGTGGTGCTTGTTATCAGAAGTGTCCAAAACATTGCATCCAGATGGTTGAGAACGATCGCGGTTTTTTACTCCCTCAGATTGGTGATGGATGCATTTCATGCGGTCTGTGTGTGGATGTTTGCCCGGAAAGGAAAAATACTGAATTCGTCAATAAAGTAGTCGAAGTTTGGGCTGCTGCGGATATCAGAGATGATATTCTAAAAGAGAGCACATCCGGTGGTGTATTTGTACTGTTTGCAGAACAAATTTTATCCCAAAACGGCGTTGTATTTGGTTGTACGTGGGAGGTTGGTTTCCGTGTAAAGCATATTAAAGTAACCAAAATAGATGCGTTGTTCAACATTCAAAAGTCGAAATACATTCAATCGAATACGGCTGATACTTTCAAAGAGGTGCAAGGCCTATTGCAAAACGGTGTTCCAGTTTTATATAGCGGAACTGGATGTCAAATTGCAGGACTTCGCTCTTATTTGGGGAAAAACTATGATACTCTCTATGCTGTGGAAGTAGCTTGCCACGGAGTACCTGCACCCGGTCTATTTGCGAAATATATTGCATGGCTTGAAGCAAAATACAGCATTAAAATTGCAAACTATACTTTTAGAAATAAAGTGAAGCATAAAAAGGGAGAGCATTATACATTTTCATTTGAGGATCAGAATGGAAGAAAGATTTATAAGTACTCCAATGAAGATCCATTTTATGCATCTTTTCTGAAGGGAAAAACATTAAGAGACACCTGCTATCACTGTAAATATAAAAATTTTAATCACACTGGAGATATATTGTTGTGTGACTTTTGGGGAATAGAGAAAGCTCATCCTAGTTTTGATGCGAAGTACGGGGCATCTGCGGTATTGATCTATAGCGATAAGGGGAAACGTTTATTCGAAGAGATTCCAAGAAAAACTATTCGGAAGGAAAAGTCTCAATATGAAGCAGTTGTTGCCAGCAATTCTAGTGTGATTAAGAGTGCAGATGTTGGATGTAGAATCCAGTATAGCTTGAAGGATAGCGATGTTGTTGAAAGGATGATTCCCCCAAAATCCCTAAAAAATTTTGTTAAAAACCATATTCCGGAATGGATAAAATATAGCTTCATAAAAAAGCTGTAAACAATGGGAGAAGATATGAAAAAAACAATTGTAATAGTATATGATAAGGCAGTTATCAGCGGAGGTGCTGCAAAAATTGCCATTCAAAGTGCGATTGAATTAGCAAAGAACCCAAATAATAATGTTATTTATTTCTCTGCAGATGCAGAGATTGACGAGTGTCTACAATCAAATGACGCAATCAAGGTGGTCTGTATAGATACACCTCATATTGCTGGCAATAGGAATAAGCTAAAAGCGTGCTGTTATGGCATTTGGAACAGACAGGCAAAAGTTGAACTAGTGAAAATATTGACAGGTTTAGACCCGAACCATACTGTTGTTCATATACATGGATGGAGTAAGGCATTGTCGGTATCCGTTGTTGCTGTTACCCAGAAAATGAAATTTCCGATACTCATCACTTTACATGATTACTTTTCGGTGTGTCCCAATGGAGGTTTTTTTGACTACCGGAAAAAAGAACTGTGCCAATTGAAACCGATGAGTTGGAAGTGCATAGCCTGTAATTGTGATAAACGATCTTATTTTCAAAAAATCTGGCGATGTGCTAGACAAATAGTTCAGAACCGATATGTACAAAACTCCAAAGACATTAATTTTGCATATATTTCCAACAGAATTCTGAATCTGTCCCAGCCATATATGCAGTCGACAGAATTTCACTACCTGAGAAATCCTATCGACTTATCGGATCAGATGGTAATGACTCACCATTGCAGCAATATTTTCCTTTGCGTCGGCAGAGTATCTGAAGAAAAGGGAGTAGAGGATTTCTGCAAAGCAATTACAGAACTACAAAAATGTGCTGATATTCGAGGACAGGTTGTTGGTGTAGGCCCTCTGCTGGATACATTAAAACAGAGATACCCCCAAATTGAATTCGTCGGCTGGGTCAATAGTGCGCAGTTAACGAAATACTATCAGGTAGCCAGAGCCTTAATCTTCCCATCTATTTGCAACGAGGGCTCACCTTTGACCATTCCTGAGGCAATGTCGGCAGGTCTGCCTTGTATTGTTACAGACTGTACTTCAGCTACGGAAACTATTAGGGATGGCGTAAATGGTCTGATTTATGAGGCAGGAAATGTGGAAGCTTTGAAACAAAAAATTCAGGCTTCCCTAGAGGACACTTCCATCGATCAGTTTCAAAGAAATATTAAGGACTCTTTCAAATGTGCGGATTATAGCTATGCTGCGTATGTTGTTCGAGTTAATCGTTTGTATGATGACATTCTCAGGAAGGAGCGCAAGGATGAAAAAGGAAATCAAAAAGTTCTTACATAATTTTTATAAAGGTGCCTATGCAGTAGGTTACCGACATGCCGGTGATAATATTACACATTTTGATAATACTCAGCCGTTTGAGGTGCTGGAACCGACACTGCACCGTTGGTATGCCGACTCGTTCCCCTTTGCAGAGAATGGCAGGGAATATATTTTCGTAGAAATTTTAGATGATGCAAATGGTGAGAAGGGCACAATCGGCGTGATTGATCTACAGGATACTAAGGAGGTTGTAGAAATCATTAATGAGCCCTTCCACATGTCGTTCCCCAATGTGTTTAAGTTTGAAAACGAGTTTTATATGATGCCGGAAACCAGTGAGTCCAATCAGTTACGGCTGTACAAAGCTGTCGACTTCCCATATGAATGGAAATTGCAGTCCATCCTGTATGATGATATTGCGGTAGTGGACACAGTTTTTGTGAAGACAGAAGGAAATGTTATGTATGCGATTGGTCAAAAGCTTCCAGAAAAAAACAATGTATTGTTTAAAATTGATACCAATACATGGAAGGCGAAACTCTCCGCACTAAAAGGAAACTATGTAGATAAGCGACCAGCCGGTAACTTTATCCAATATGACAATGGAACCTATCACGCTTTGCAGGAATGCGGAAGGGTATATGGTGAATATTTGCATTTGTGCAAACTGGATTCTTTTGATGGCGAAACTTTACAGGAAACAGAAATTGGTACTTATTCCGTTTCGGACATGGTAATAAACAGCAAAAGAAACTATTGGCGCGTGCATACGCTCAATAGAATGGGCAATTTAGAAGTGATTGATCTTCTGTATTATCAGATTAACCCTACGATTCTGATAGAAAAAGCAAAGCACGCGATGAAGAGATAGCAGAAAGAATTGAGGTTAATATATGAATAAAAAGAAAGTTGGAATTATCACATATCATTTTGCCAGAAACTATGGAGCTGTTTTGCAATGTTATGCGCTCAGAAAGTATTTAGAAAAAGCAGGATACGACGCTGTTGTGCTGAATGCTGTTTCCAGAATTCAGGAAAAGAACAACTCTGTTTTTCATAAGAAAGATGGTGTAAAGAATGTTCTTGTGAATGCCGTTTTGCTACCGTTTGTAAAACAGAGACTCAAGAAGGAGAAAGGCTTTGCTGATTTTGTGGAAAACTATATTCCACATACGGAAAAGGTTGTGAATACAGAGCAACTTAAGGCATTGGTAGATCGAGAGCAGTATTGTGCTATTATCAGCGGGAGTGATCAAGTGTGGAATCCTCATATCTTTGACTTTGATGAGATGTTTTTCTTCCCTTTTGAGACAAAGGCTAAAAAAATTGGCTACTCTGTAAGTATTGGAGATTCGTCTTTGGACGATATTCGTGCTTTTTCCAAATATGCGAAAGAGTTTCCATGTGTTGGTTTGAGAGAAAAGGGTGCGAGGGAAAAGGTAGAAGCAATTTGTGAACATAGTGTGGTGGATACAGTGGATCCGGTTCTATTGCTGACACGGGAGGACTGGGAATCATTTGTTGATAAGGAAAGCGTACTTTCCAAAGAAAAATACTTGCTGTGCTATCTCATTGATAAGAAACCTATAAAACGGAATATGGAGATCGCAGAGCAGATTGCTAAAGCGCACGGGATGAAGATAAAGTATATTTGGATGCATCTGGAAAAGGAATCGTTTCGGAGCAACTTTATGAATGATGCCAGCCCGGTAGAATTTCTAAACTATATGTATTACGCCTCGGCTGTTTTGACAGATGGATATCATGGTACGGTTTTCTCAACAATCTTCAATAAGCCCATATATTCCGTAATCAATAACAGACAAAGTACTGATTCTAGGATTCGTGACTACCTAACGCAGATTGGCCTTGAAGGTAGAATTTTTTATGGTGATGCACTAGATATTCCACAAAATAGGATTGATTACGCTGAAGTGGATTCAAAAATTCGAACTGTTGCAGATGCATCTAAGGTGTTCTTGAAAACGGCAATCGAAAAATGAGAAAAATGAGAGAATAATGAGATGAAAAAAGTAATTTATATAGTAAAATCAGAGTTACATATTTATCCTCCTTGCATTGCACAGATCCGTATTCTGAAAAAGTGTGGCGTGGATGTTGAGGTATGGTACGGCTCTTGTGATAAGCAGTTACTTACAATTTTTGATTCGGAGAATGTTCCATATGTGGATCTTCGTGAGCAGCGTGGAAAATTGCCTGGAAAACTGGATAAACTAAATAACTGGCAACAGTTTGCGTTCTCAGTGAAAAAGAGAATGAAAAACCTGCGGGATGTTTCGAAGATACTGTTCTGGTTCGGAACCGCAGAGACTGCGATGCCTATGATCGGAATGTTGAAGGGATACAATTATGCATTGACATCTTTGGAACTCTTAGATGACAATAAGTTCAAGAATAAGTTATTTTGCAAACTCACTGGAGATGCTAAGTTTATTGTTTGTTGTGAGACATCGAGAGCTTATATTATGCGTAACTGGTACGGCTTGAAGAAGCTGCCTTATGTGATGCCAAATAAGCCCTATGATTTCCATGATGAAAGACGCAAGACGCCTTCTATCGAGGCAACCCAGAAGGCAATCGAACTGGTTCAGGATAAGAAATTCATTATTTACCAGGGTATTTTAAAAAGCCTGGACTATATGCTGGAAATGGTAAGGGCAATTCGGGATTCTGGTACTGGCTACTATTTTGTACTGATGGGATTGGATCCGGAGAATATTTTTGAAGATATTCAGAAAGAGTACGAAAGATGCATCTTTATTAAGAATATTCCGGCTCCCTATCATTTGGAAGTTACCAGCTACGCTTCTATCGGCTTTGTATTCTATGATGACCGGAACAGTCTGAACCGTGCATTCTGCGCGCCGAACAAGATTTACGAATACTCGGGACTGCGTATTCCAGCAATCGGAAATGAAGTTCCCGGATTGATCAATACGATTGGAGCAGCCAAAGCAGGTGTTTGCGTACCAATGAAAAGGGGTGATCTTATACACGCAATTAGGGATATTGAAGATCACTATGACCTGTACGCCCAAAATGCTTATGACTTTTATCAGGGAACGGACAATGTAGCACTGATGAAACAGATTATTGTAGAAAATGGTATTCAATGAGATAAAATCTTTACATGGTATAGAGAGAGGTAGATTATGTCTCCAATCGTAGATTGGTTGATGATTTTTATTACATCAATTGTAACATATAAATCGTATAAAAAATTTGTGTTTGATAGATACTGCTCTGTATCATTTTATGTGGTATTTATTGTGTATATTTTTTGCTGCTTTCCAATTCTTTTGAATTATCTGATTGGAATGCCACAATATATTGTAGTATATTGGTACAGGTCTTTTTTAGAATCAATGAATAATGCGAGCGTTGCTGTTATTTATGATATCTATATAATAGTTGCCATTTTAGCTTTGTACACTTATGGCATAATGATGAATAAGAAATTGACACAAAGAGCGGTAGTTGCAAGCTGTGCCTTGCGAAATAAAAACGAAAATCCATGCATTTATATTTTGGGGATTGCTTCACCTGTACTTTTTGTATTGCTGTCCGGTAATGTGGATCAATTTTTAATATATAGTTCTATGAGTTTGAGAGGCGTAAGCGGACAGGACAATTTAATCCTGAACTCGCTGATTCTAGTCAGTTTGTTTTGCACCTGCATTATGATATTCTCAGGAAGAATTACTGCAAAAAAGATTTGCGTGTTACTAATGATTACTTTTGTATTGGCTTGGATGCAGGGAAAACGCTTTATCATTGCAGTCATGGGTGTCTTTTATCTTTTCTTCCTTACCAAGTCAGAACTTGGAAAGAAAGGAAGGAAGAAACTTTTCTGGGTACTTCCGATTTTGGGAATCAGTCTGATTGCCTTCTCAGCATTTTATTTGGTTATAATCAAACCGCTTTCAAACATGAACTTTGATAGTGTATATGATATGTTGCGAGTTGATTTTGGAAGAGATGATGTTGTTAAATATGTCATATATGAAGAATTCTTCAAAAAAATACACATTTTGGATTATCCGGGGCAAAGTTTTTTTTCAACGCTTTTTATCTTTATTCCCAGAATTATTTGGCCTAGTAAACCCTATAGTCATTATCAATATTTGACTTCATCCATCCTCAATCTTCCGATTCCTAAGCTGCCCGCAGGAACAACTCCCTGCTGGTATGAGATGACGTTGTGCAACTTTGGGTATTTGGGCTTTCTTGTGGGTATACTTGGTCTGATTGGTTTTTGTTATTTTGCAGACAGTATGAAGCAAACTAAATCAAAATCTTTGGTTTTTATGCTCATACTCGTTTTGCTTACACAGAATACAGACGTGTATGTTGTGTATATTTTCTTCATTTTTATGTATTATCTCAAGCAGCATATAAAGTATCCGAAAATCAAAATCAAATTTAGCAAAAAATAGTAGGAGGAAGAAAATGGAACTGGTAAGCAGAGATTCTTGTACCGGCTGTGGAAATTGTGGATTAGCATGTAAGAAAAATGCCATTACGTTTCAAAGAGATGCATTGAATAATATATATCCGGTGATTGATAGTAGTAAATGCGTGGATTGCAGTTTGTGCCAAAAAGTATGTCCCGTAGTCAATCGTGTTGAAAAGACTTTACCTCAAATGTGCTATTCTGGCTATGCTACGAATCCGACAATCCGGAAAACTAGCGCATCGGGGGGGATGGCGCAAGCAATTTATAGATGGTGTCTGAAGAAAGGAATTCTGTTTTCAGGTGTATACTTTGACAACAAAGAATTGAAGGCTAAACATAAGCTTGGAGTTACAGAAGAAGATATCCGTCAATTTACAAATTCAAAATACACATTTTCCTTTATGGGTGGCATTTGTGAAGATGTTGTTGATACCTTGAAGGCAGGCAAGAAAATGCTTTTTATTGGTCTGCCTTGTCAAGTGGCTGCGGTAAAAAAATATGCTGAAACGAAAAAAGTGAGTACCGATGAGTTGTTTACAGTCGATCTTATTTGTCATGGGGTTCCTTCTGATTTTTACGTCAAAGAGCATGTGCAGTACGTTACAAAAGGCGAATGCATTGATGGTTTATCTTTTAGAGATGAACGCTTCATGACGTCTAAGTTTGTATTTAGTGTGGATTATAAGGGAAAGAACTATCATAAATACGTAGAAAGTGATGATAATTTTCAAATTGGATATCATAATGCAACAATTTACAGACCAAATTGCTACAATTGTATGTATGCCAGCCCTGACAGATGTAGTGATTTGACCATTGGTGACTTTACCGGATTAGGCAAAGTGGATTCAGTTAAAGGAAATGTTGTAGAAATGAGATATCAGGGTATTTCTTGTGTGCTTTGTAATTCAGAGAAGGGAGAGAAACTCCTTACACAATTGGAGGTAGAGGGGGATCTTTCCATCGATTTGAGACCTCTTGAGGAAGCACTGAAGTTTGAAAATCAGCTTGCTAATCCCTCGATTCCTTCGATGTATCGCAATCGCTTTGTGGAACTTTATCCCCAAAATGGTTTTGACAAGGCATGCAATGTTGTGTTTAAAAACGAAAAGATTAAGAGACCGATTATTCACATAGCGAAAATTTGCGTAAAAAAAGTACTGGGAAGAAAATAAATGGAAAATATAAAAAAAATGATTAGCACCAAACTCTTCAAAAATGGAATGTGGCTGTTCCTACTACAGATTTTTAATACGGTTGTGCCATTGTTGACGCTGCCGTACATTACCAGAGTTTTGGGAGCCTCTAACTATGGCATCTTTTCATTATCTCTGAACTGGATAACCTATTTCCAGGTCATTGTAGAATACGGCTTTGGTTTTACTGGTGCAAGAAAGGTATCTATCGAGGGGGATTCCAGTCTGCAAAACTTATATAGCAGAATCATAAGTGCAAGACTCCTGCTGTTGGCAGTTTCCTATCTAGGGATGAATGTACTTGCTTATGTAACACATGTCGGTGTGCAGCAGTATGTAAGTATGAATATTCTTTTCCTTGTAATCATCGGTGTTGCTTTTCAGCTGACTTGGCTTTTTCAGGGGAAACAGGACATGAAGCTGATTACAATGATCAATGCTGTGTCTCGTCTGATTTCCGTGCTTCTTGTTTTCCTAATTGTGAAAGCAGAGGAGCATCTGTATCTGTACTGTTTTTGCTATTCCGGAACATTCATTTTCTCTGCCATTTTAGGTCTTGCTTTGTCAAGAAAAAAATATGGCTTGAAGGTGAAGCTTTGCAAGTTCAAGGATGCTATTGAAGAAATTAAAGACGGCTGGTATCTGTTTATTTCTCAGGCAATGTCCAAAATTTTCAGTAGCGTGGGAATTACTGTTCTTGGCGCAGTTGCTGCTCCGAGCATTGTAGGTATTTATTCCGCAATATATAAGATACCGTATATCATGATTTTGTTTTTCAGTCCGGTCAGCCAGACGCTTTATCCGTATATAAGTGTAAAGTTTTCGGAATCCTTTCCAAAGGGCTGTCAAACTGTAAAGCGGGCAGCAATGTACATAATTGGTCTCTTTGCAATAGGCGGACTTCTCATTATCCTGTTGCGTAATTTCCTAATCTCTGTTGCATTTGGCGTTGCTTATACAGAATATTCTAATATTATTGTACCTTTGGTAATGTGGATGGTGTTATCGATTACAAACAATTTCTTGGGGATACAATTCCTTGTGGCAAGTGGGCATCAAAAAGAGTACAGTCAGGCATTCTCTTTAAGTGCAGTTGTTACAGTTATACTGAATATCACACTGGGAATCGCTTTTGGCGTTTATGGTGTTTCCAGTGCAGCAGCTATTGGTGAAGCCGGATTAATGTTGCTATTAATTTTTCAAATATTAAAAGTGAAATCCACGGAAGAGGAGAGTATATGAAAACAGTAATGCTGGTCTTTGGCACAAGACCCGAAGCTATTAAAATGTGCCCATTAGTTAATGAATTAAAGAAAAGAGAAGGAATTAAGACAGTTGTCTGCGTTACTGGACAACATCGACAGATGCTAGATCAGGTTCTTGAGGTTTTTAATGTAGCGCCAGAATATGACCTTTCTATTATGAAAGACCGTCAGACATTGTTTGATGTGACTACAAATATCCTTAATAAAATTGGGGATGTATTGGATGACGTTAAACCGGATGTTGTCCTGGTGCATGGGGATACATCTACAACATTTGTTACAGCATTAGCTTGCTTCTACAAACAGATTCCGGTGGGACATGTTGAAGCAGGGCTTAGAACTTATGACATCTATAGCCCTTATCCAGAGGAGTTCAACCGCCAAGCTGTTGGAATCATTGCCAAGTATAACTTTGCACCAACCGAAAGAAGCGCAAACAACTTAATTAAAGAAGGAAAAGATCCTGCATCTATCTTTATCACAGGTAACACGGCGATAGATGCTCTTCAGACGACAGTAAGGGCTGATTTTAAGCACGAAGTTCTTGATTGGGCTGAAGACAGCAGACTAATTGTAATCACAGCGCATAGAAGAGAAAATCTTGGAGAACCAATGCATCATATGTTCCGCGCCATCAGAAGAATCATGGATGAGCACCCTGATGTTAAGGCCGTATATCCAATCCATATGAACCCTGTAGTCAGACAGACTGCAGATGAAGAACTGAGCGGTTGTGACAGAATTAGAATTATTGAACCAATGGAAGTACTTGATTTCCATAACCTTCTTGCTAACAGCTATCTGATTCTCACAGACTCTGGCGGAATTCAGGAAGAGGCTCCTTCGCTTGGTAAACCAGTGCTTGTAATGAGAGATACAACTGAGCGTCCGGAGGGGATTGCAGCTGGAACTCTTAAGTTAGTTGGCACTAATGAGGATGTGATTTATAAGAATTTTAAGGAATTGTTGGAAAATAAAGAATCATATAATGCAATGGCTCATGCAGCAAATCCTTATGGTGATGGTAAAACTTGCAGGAGAATTGCTGATATTCTGGAGTTTGGTTACACAGAGATTTAACAGCAACACAAAATAATTTATCTCAATGCCAATAAGTCAACTGTTCGATTACCTGTTCGAATAGAAAAAATATCAGCAGAGTCACAATAAAGCACAGCAAAAATATATCAATCTTAAAAGAAATAGAGCATTCTGAAGAAATAGAGTATTTTGAAAAAATGTGTTTCCCTCCAAAGTGTACCACAAAAAGATAGACTACAGTCTGCCAAAAAAGTAGTATACTGTTATTGTTATTTAGGTTGCATACTCTACAATAGAAAATAGCTGAGGTATAAGGAAATGAAAAAATATTGGGAAGTCTTATTTAATGATAGTTTAAAAACTGCCGAGATTTTTGGACCTTCCTATAATGATGAAGCATTGATAAACAGAGTGAATAATCTACGAAAAGAAGGATATGAAGTCCATTGCGATACTCCAGAGTATTCTGCGTATTCAAACAAAATGGAACTAATAGCAGAATTACGGATGATGGGATATCAGTGTAAGGACTGATTTGAGGAAACGAGTTGTGGTTTAAAGGAAACGGTAGAAACTGTAGACGGGGAGAAGGTGCGGAATTCTGGTATCAACAAAACTGTGGTAAATACACTTATTGTGTTTAACACCCAAAATCCCTATAGTGCCAACCCGTGAGCCAAACAGAAAATGAAGAATCGGAACAAACCGGAACGAGGAGCCGATGAAAATCGGCCTCTCTTTGTGACTGAATATATAGATTATTACGATTTAATAAGATGCAGTGTCTGATAAAGTGGTATGCTCACATGGCGTGTCTGATAACATGGAGTGAGACTAATAACATGAAAATAAGGAAGTGGTATCGGACTTCTATTATGTGGATAAGGCACTGCTGATTAAAGATTTCCTCGATACCCGCGCAAAGGTTACGCTGTTTACCCGTCCTCGACGTTTTGGCAAAACATTGAATATGGATATGCTTCGCGTTTTTTTGAAAAGACAGACAAAGATACTTCCGTGTATTTCCGTGATAAAAAGATCTGGGGTTGCGGCAAGGATTATCGCAAGCATCAAGGTAAATATCCGGTCATATTTCTCACCTTTAAAGATGTAAAATATGATACATGGGAATTGGCACTAAATTCAATCGCTCAGTTGCTGCGAAATGAGTATTTGCGCCATTTGGAAATATTGGATGGTTCTGCCATTAATAAATATGAAAAACAGGACTTTGAGAAGATTGCTTCCGGTTCACCCAATGAAGTGGATTTGGCATTTTCGCTCGGTAAGCTGTCACAGATGCTGGATTCCTACTACGGTATAGCTCCTGTCATTATCATTGATGAGTATGACACACCGATTCAGAATGGCTTTATGAAAGGCTACTACAATCAGATTGTTTCCTTTATGTGTAATCTGTTTTCAGGTGCATACAAAGATAATCGCCATCTTTCCTATGGATTTCTGACCGGGATTCTGCGGGTTGCAAAAGAGGGCATTTTCAGCGGCCTGAACAATCTGAGCGTCGATTCTGTTCTGGATGTTCGTTACAGCAGGTATTTCGGATTTACACAGGATGAGGTTTCTGTAATGCTTCAATATTATGGAGTAGAGATGAAGCTCAGTGAAGTATGCGAATGGTATGACGGATACTTGTTCGGAGAAACAGAAATATTCAATCCATGGTCCGTTATTAACTACATCAATGAACATTGCTCGCCACAAGCATTCTGGCAGTCTACCGGAAATAACAGTATTATAGGAGAAATTATCAAGGGCGCGACATCGGAGATTCAGGAGAATTTGCAGCTGTTGATGCAGGGAAAGACAATCTCTACCTATGTGGACATAGCAGTCATCTACCCTGAAATAAAAAGAAACCCTTATACGATTTACAGTTTCCTGTTGATGGCAGGATATTTGAAGATTGTTGATCGACAGGCGCTGCATGATGGGAATAATATCTGTACCATAGCGATTCCCAATAAGGAGATTTTCTATGTGTATGAAAAAGAAATTCTGTCCTGCCTTGCCGATAGCATTTCACCGTCTACTGCGATTGCTATCCAGCAGGCGATTATAATGCAGGATGTACCAAATTTACAGAAACACTTGCAGGATTTTTTGCGGCAGACCATTAGTATTTATGATGCTTCATCCGAAAGCTTTTAGCATGGTCTGATGTTGGGGCTGTACGCAATCATGAACAATCATTATAGGATCACCTCTAACCGTGAAGCCGGAGATGGTAGGTATGACATTCAGATGATGCCGCTGAACAAAAAGATGCCTGGTATTCTGATTGAACTGAAGGTGCTGCGTGGAACCGTTGCTCCAGAAAATGTTACCGAAAAATTGACAGCACTTTCTGAAATGGCACTCCAGCAGATTGATGAGAAGAATTATGCATTTGAGATGCAGGACGAGGGCATAACACAGAAGATGAAGCTGGGAATTGCTTTTTATAAGAAGCAGGCGGAGATTGCTTATCGTTTAGATTAGAGGATTGATGTCTGGGTAAAACAGTAGACCACACCATAATAAAATGATGAGAACCTTACGGAGAGTAAATTCTCGTAAGGCTCCTAAGAAGTTGGTGTATTAAAAATTGATATTATACAGTATTAATTATGTAGGAGCTGATTGTGGAAATTCAAGATTTCTGTGAAAATCGGTTTCCTTTTGGGAGTTTATATATTGTGAACTCTGCAAAAAAGTTAGACTAAACACATTTTTAGGGGGTTATGTTTACACCCCTAAAAATGTCATCATTTCATTTAGGCTCTTTCCGCTTTTTATATAAGCATCTATGATCTGCTCTGCCTCATATTTTCTATGTGATTCTTGAAGCTCCAGAAATCTGGATGATAGTTTATCACATTTTTCCTGCGTTTTTTTCAGCTCGTTCTTTACCTTCTCCTTTTCTTCTTCAATCGAAGCAATCGTTTTCTTTCTGGACATCTTCTTCCTCCTCCAAATCGTCCTTCATGGATAATTCATTTTGTAGTAATTCACTGATTTTGTTTGATTTCTGAATGACGTATTCTGCATTCATTCCAAACGCCGCCAGTATGTCCTTCTGTTTTTTCGTTACTGCATAATCCAGTTTGTACTTTTCACCGTTATATCGCACAATTTTAATTTTTTCCAGTTCACGGATTGCGGCAGGAACGATCAGATAATTAGGACTTGTTTCTATTCTGAGCATCTCTTCTTTTAGCAGATTATACATTCTGTTTCTTACGATGAGCGTCACAAATTCGAGAAACAGCTTCGCGGACATAGCTTCGCTGCTTTGTGCACGCATACTTTTTGATCCTATAAACGACTTGTCTGCACTGAATAACTTTTCAGAGATGTCTTTTCCCTTATACTTTACCAGTACCTGCTCCGCTGTCATTTTTTCAGAAGTGATTATGCAAAAATAGCCGCACAGTTCCAGTTCCCGCTGTACGATTTCCGTTTTTCTTCTGCATACAGAAGTATTCCTTTTTTATCATATTTAAAATCAAAATAGTCCAAATAAGTCTTTCCGAACAAGATAAGTACCAATCTTAAGACAGTAGCTTCTGTATGCTTCTGGCAATTCTTCTGGTAGAATTGCATTCGGAAAATACTTCTGGTAGTTTTCGTTCGGACTCATTTTTTGCTCATCTGCATCAGTAACCTTACCAATTATTGCTCTCTGGGCAATTGTATACTTTTTTTCCGGTTTATACACACGGTCATATTCATAAAGTATATAAGTTGCTTTCCCTTTTTTGATTGAGGTGATTTTTCCTGGAACTTGTGGAATTCGAACAGATATTTTGCTGTACATACATACCTCCATTTAGTCTAAAATATATGCAGAGTTCACATTATATAGACAGAGCGCATGGTTTGGCGTTTACGATTCCTTAAGGGGTCTAACCTTGGAAAGAACCAAGAAGCACTTGACAAATACCCCATAAGGGTATAATGTGGTTCTTGTAAACAATATACCCTTATAGGGTATTGCTAAAAATTAATGCGCAGTAGTTTAACTTATAAAAGTGTCCATATATTAAGGAGGTAATTTTATGCAAGATTCCACAGAGACAAATGATATTCCCATAATTTCAGCTTCAACCATTGCTACTATCGGCTCGCCTGCATCCTGCCCCCACCACAAACACACCCCCCGCACCCCCGAAGCTACCCACCAGCTCCAAAACCGCCTAAACCGCATGATAGGCCAGCTAAACGGCATCAAAAAAATGCTGGACGACAACCGCTACTGCGGCGACATCCTCACCCAGATAGCAGCCGTAGAAAGCGCCCTCCAAAGCTTCGGCTATATCATTCTCCAGGACCACCTGGAAACCTGCGTCGTGGAAGAAATCCAAAACGGTAACACAGAAATTTTAGAAGAAGCCATAGATCTGATTAAAAAACTAAAATAATTCAGACAATAACCCTAATTACAATCTTCACAATGCGACAGCCGCCAAATGAATGAAAGCTCCTCCGGGTTTTCCAAAAATCCCAGTTCTAACCGCATACCAAGTCCCAAAAGTCCCAATGTCCCCCACCAACTCATTTGCCAGCTTCCCACCGCAGAAATAAGGATAGTAATAAAGAAAGAGGTGATCCCCCCATGCAAACCCAAAAATTCAACATCACCGGCATGACCTGCGCCGCCTGCCAGGCCAACATCACCCGGAACGTCAGCAAGCTGCCCGGCGTCCAAAACGTCAACGTCAGCCTCCTGGCCAACCAGATGACCGTAACCTATGACGAAACCCAGGCCGACACAGCCAAAATAATTGACACCGTAACAGGCATCGGCTACGGCGCTTCCTGCCCGATACAAAATGAAAATAAAGAGAGTACAATAAGCAGAGAATGGGAAAACCGCCGTGAACTTACCGAGGAAAACCAGAAAGGCATGAAAACCCGCCTGATAACCTCCGTAGCCATACTGATTCCCCTCATGTACGTAGCCATGGGCCCCATGATGGGATTACCCGTACCGGGTATTCTAAACGGTATGGAAAATGCCCTGATATCAGCCCTGACCCAGCTTTTGCTTACTATCCCCATTATGATCATCAACCGCCATTTCTATCAGTCCGGCTTCAAGGCCCTGATAAAAAAGGCCCCCAATATGGACTCCCTGGTGGCAATCGGTTCCGCTGCCGCCTTCCTATACGGCGTATTTTCCATGTATAAAATGTCCTATGGCTTCGGACACGGCAATATGGACATCATCCATCAATATGCCCATGAACTCTATTTCGAATCCTGCGCTATGATCCTCACACTGATTACCGTAGGAAAGTACCTGGAAGCTCGCTCCAAAGCCAAGACCTCCGATGCCCTCCGCAAACTCGTGGATCTCGCCCCCAAAACCGCCGTGGTTTTCCGCGACGGACAGGAACAGACGATCCCGGCGGAAAACGTCATTGCCGGTGATATCGTTGTTATCAAACCCGGCGGAAGCATCCCCGTAGACGGAGTGGTTACAGAAGGCCACGGCTATGTGGACCAGGCCGCCATCACCGGAGAAAGTATCCCCGTGGAAAAAGACCCCGGAGACGAAGTGATTTCCGCTACTATCAATAAAAACGGCACCTTCCGTTTCCGTGCATCAAGAGTGGGGGATGACACCACCCTGGCACAGATCATCCGTCTGGTAGATGAGGCCGGCAACACCAAGGCTCCCATTGCCCGCCTGGCGGACCGTGTCAGCGGAATCTTTGTCCCCACGGTTATCGTTATTGCTGTTCTGACTGCAATTGCCTGGATAGCCACCGGCCATACCTTTGAGTTTGCCCTTTCCAATGCTATCGCAGTGCTGGTAATTTCCTGTCCCTGCGCCCTGGGCCTTGCAACTCCCGTAGCCATTATGGTGGGAACCGGAAAAGCGGCAGAATACGGCATCCTGATAAAATCAGCGGAAAGCCTGGAAACATTGCATTCCATCGACACCATTGTGCTGGATAAAACAGGAACCATCACCTCCGGACACCCTTCGGTAACCGATGTGATTATTTTTAACAAAAATATAACCCAGGACACCTTCCTGGCAGAAGCAGCAGCGGTGGAATCCGGAAGCGAACACCCCCTGGCTATGGCTGTGGTAGAAAAAGCCAAAGAGAAAAAGCTTCCGGTTCCCCAGGCGGAAAGCTTCGACGCCCGCGCAGGCCGGGGTGTCAGCGCCGTTGTGGAAGGGAAAAAATATCTGGCCGGGAACCTCGCCTTTTTACAGGAAAACGGCCTTCTTAAAAAAGAAGACATGCAAAAAACAGCCAAACAGAAACTGGAAAGCCTTGCCAATGAAGGAAAGACCCCTCTGCTTTTTGCAAAAGACGGCGAACTTGAGGGCATCATAGCTGTGGCGGATACCGTCAGGGATTCCAGCAGATCTGCCCTGAAGCAGTTTAAGGAAGCCGGCCTGAAGGTGGTAATGCTGACCGGCGATAACCGGATTACGGCAGAAGCAATCCGTAAAAAATTAGATATTGAAGAAGCCATATCAGAGGTTATGCCCACCCAGAAGGAATCCGTTATCAGGCAGCTTCAGGAAAAAGGACATAAGGTAGCTATGGTAGGCGACGGCATCAACGATGCTCCCGCACTCACCAGGGCGGATGTGGGAATCGCTATCGGTGCAGGAACGGATATTGCCATCGATTCGGCGGATGTGGTCCTTATGAAGGATTCCCTCGTCGACGTGGCGACTGCCATAGATTTGAGCAAGTCGGTTATACGCAATATCCGCATGAACCTGTTCTGGGCATTCTTTTATAACATTTTGGGAATTCCCGTGGCGGCAGGCGTTCTGTATCCGGCCTTCGGCCTGCGCTTAAGTCCCATGATTGGTTCGGCAGCCATGAGTTTGAGCTCCGTATGTGTTGTAACCAATGCCCTCCGTCTGCGCTTCTTCAAAGGGAAAACAACAGACATTACTGCCTTTGACCAGCCGGAAGCAATTTCTGCGCCGGAATCACAGCAGCCATCTGCCGTCAAAAAACAGCTATTGACCGCTGCACAGGAGGAATCCGTTACTCAGGAAGACCCCTCCAGCCAGGACACAATAAAACCAGAAAAAGAAAGGAATGGACAGGAAGAACTGTCCGGAAAAGGAGAATCAGAAATGGAAAAAGTAATCACAGTAGAAGGAATGATGTGCGCACACTGCCAGATGCATGTGCAGAAAGCCCTTGCAGCCGTGGAAGGTGTGCAGGAAGCGAATGTGGATCTGGAAGCAAAAAAAGCCACAGTTAAGCTGTCTGCGGACGTAGCGGATGACATCCTGAAGAAAGCCGTGGAGGATGCCGGCTATACCGCAGTGGACTGCGTAACCAGATAAAACAGCGCTGAACAAAAAAGCAGGATATGTCAGTTCAACAGGGAATAGTTCATTGCGCACAGAACCTAAATAAGGTATAAAGAAGAAGAGCCAGCCGGAACGAATGGGACGCGGCCCCAAAGCAGCGAAACAGCTGAAAGAATTCCGGATGCAGCTTCTTCTGCCGGAGAAACTGAATTCAGAAGCTTATAAAAGCCTCTGCACCGACAGAAACACGGTGCGGAGGCTTTTTCAAGCAACTTCTGTTATCTTTGCAAACATCACCCATCACCCATCATTTCTGCTGTTCACAAAGATAATGACTGCGGTACTGGCTGGGCGTCATATTGGTAAATTTCTTAAACTGCCTCATGAAATGAAGCTCATTTTCATACCCGCAAAGCTCTGCAATGGACTGGATGGACATTTCCGTGGTCCGCAGGTAAAAACGGGCGGATTTCAGGCGTGCCTGAATCACATCCTGAATGCAGGAAACACCAAACAGCTCCCGGTAAAGATGCTGCAGATAGGAAGGGCTGATATGCACTAACTCAGCCATCGCCTCAATTGTCCATTTTTTATGAGGCGTGTTTAAAATGGACATCCGCAGCTCATTCATTGCGGAATAATATTTGTTTTCCATGGCTTCGTCAGGAGAAGACAAAAGCTGGGAGGCCAGTGAATACAGCAAAGTCCGCATGAGGGAATCTAGAATCTGTTCCCGGTAGGGATGCTCCGAATTTTTTTCCAGGACGATCATACGGGCATATTCGGAGAGCTGTCCGGTAAAGGAAAGCGTGCATGGCGTATTGCAGGGAAGCTTCAGCTCCTGCAGGAATGGTAAGTCGCAGTCCTCAGGCAGAAAATGAATCCAGTCATCATTATAGGAGGCGCCTACGCTGCCGTAATGGACAGGAACCGACGGTTCATACAGAATAACCGTCCCCGGCGGAGTCTGCAGAGTTTTTCCATCTATCCGGAAAAAAGCCTCCGTTTTTATAAGCAGAAGAGTATAGTCAGGCGTTCCTCCCGGACGGCGCATTTCCAGCCTGGTCCGGTGCCTGGAATCATAACCGCAGTGGCCGACAGTAATCATGGCAGATACATATCCTTTCAGGTTAAAATGACAGCCCTGCCGGACATCTGGATAAAAGAGCAGTTTCCCTGATATCCGCAGCATTCCTGTCAGTTATATTTTACAGCCTTTTACAGATTTGTATAGTGCTGTTATAAAAATAAATAAATGTAAGGCTGCCGCTCTCCGGGTATACAGCAGGAGAGCAGCAAACCGCTGCCAGTCTCTCTGCAATTGTATCTGACGCCCGCTGCCCGGCTCATCTAATTGCAAATAAACAAAAAATAAGTAACAGTTCAGCCTTCGGTCAAACTGTTACTGCATCCGCTCATTAATAGTCGCCTTCGGCGAGGGACGGATGCCTGCTGCCACCACATTTTCTCACGGCTTGCGCAGTGAATGCGCAAACCTGCCAGAACTGTTACAATAATAATACATAAAGGAGTACAAACCATGGCAAGACAGGAAAGTAAAGAAGAAAGACAGAAATGGCTGGAGGAGGTATACGGCAAAATCTGTGCCAAAATGAGCGCCGAATGCGACAGAGTCGGCGACAAAATCCCGTATGTGCCGGAAAACGGCAGATATACAACAGACTGGGGTGAAAAAGACATATTCTGGTGGACCAATGGTTTCTGGGGAGGAATGCTCTGGCAGATGTACCATGCCACAGGGGATGAGAAATACCGGAAAGCTGCCGAAGGCGTGGAAAAGAGGATGGATACCGCATTGGCCGATATCGGAAAGCTGTATCATGATGTGGGATTTATGTGGCTGCATACCGCAGTTGCGGATTACCGTCTCACCGGCAGCGAGGAAGCCAAAAAACGAGGTGTAAATGCGGCCAATGTTCTGGCAGCCAGATTCAATCCGCTGGGCAATTTTATCCGCGCCTGGAACGGCGATAACCAGGTGGGCTGGATCATTATCGACTGCCTTATGAATCTTCCCATCCTCTACTGGATGAGCGAGGAAAGCAAGGATCCCCGATTCGCTGCAATTGCAAAAATCCATGCGGATACGGCCATTGACAAGCTGTTAAGACCTGACGGCTCCTGCAATCACATCGGCATCCTTGATCCGCTGACAGGAGAACTCCTGGAAGCGCCCGGAGGCCAGGGCTACGGTGAAAACAGCGCCTGGAGCAGAGGCCAGTCCTGGGCGGTTTACGGCTTTGCCCTCAGCTACCATCACACCGGTGAGGCCAGATATCTGGACGCGGCGAAAAAAGTGGCGCATTATTTTTTAGCTAACGTGGCTATGACCGATTATCTGCCGCTCTGTGATTTCCGTTCGCCCCAGGAACCGGTATATTATGATTCCACGGCAGGAGCCTGTGCTGCCTGCGGCCTCCTGGAAATAGCCTCCTTTGTGCCTGAACATGAAAAGAGGCTGTATGAGGAAGGTGCATACCGTATCCTGCGCGCCATGGAAGAGAATTTTGCTAACTGGAACCCTGAAGAGGATGCTATCCTGGAAATGGGAAAAGCAGCTTACCACAGCGATGCCGGACAGGAAGCGATTATTTACGGTGACTATTTCTTCATAGAAGCGATCCTGCGTCTGCTTCACAAGGACTGCTTCCTCTGGTAGTATATTTATAAAAAGGCGTGCTATGCGCGCGGACAGGAGAGATTATGGAAAACAATACAAGAAAAATATGGCTGGATTCCATGCTGCACATCGTAACTCCGGTGCTGCGGGCTTTGGAAAAAGAAGAACTGAAAAAGACCATGCCGCTGGATTTTCATGGAGAAAGAGCGCCCTTTGCGCCTTTGGAGGCTTTCGGAAGGAGCATGCTCGGCCTGGCGCCCTGGCTGGAGGCGGAGGGACTTGAAGGAGAGGAAAAGGAACTTCAGGAAACCTACCGCAGCCTGGCAGTACGCTGCATAGACAAAGCGACGGATCCGAAATCCGCGGACTTTATGATTTTTAACGAAGGCGGCCAGCCCCTGGTGGATACGGCATTCCTGTGCCATGCGCTGGTACGCGCCCCCAGACAGCTGGCAGGCAGACTGCCGGAGAGAGTGCACAGGAATCTGGCGGCGGCCCTGAGAAGCTCCAGGCAGATTGTGGCCTGCAATTCTAACTGGATTTTTTTCTCCGCTATGGTGGAAGCCGGATTGTATGTGCTGGGTGAAAAAGATTATGATAAAATGCGCATTGCATACGCCCTCAGGGTATTTGACGGCTGGTATAAAGGGGACGGCGTCTATGGCGATGGCGAAATGTTCCACTGGGATTATTATAACAGCTTTGTTATCCAGCCCATGTATTTGGATCTGGCGGAAATGTTCGTAAATCTGGGGGAAGAATTCCGGGAACTGGAAAAAAGGGTAGCCGCCCGGGCCGCACGTTATGCCTCCGTTCTGGAACGGATGATCGCGCCTGACGGAAGCTATCCAATCCTTGGACGTTCCATCTGCTATCGTTTCGGCGCTTTTCAGATGCTGTCCCAGGCCGTGCTGGAACATCGTCTGGAGGGCTCTCTGAAGCCTGCCCAGGTCCGCTGTGCATTGACCGCGGTTATCCGCAGATGTATGGAAAACCAGGAAATGTTTGATCAAAACGGCTGGCTGCGGCCGGGAGTCTGCGGATGCCAGCCCGAACTGGCGGAGGGCTATATCAATGTGGGAAGCCTGTACCTGTGCAGCGCCGTATTCCTGCCGCTGGGCCTTCCCGTCTCTGACCCGTTCTGGGCCGATGAAGATGCGGACTGGACCTCCCGAAAAGTGTGGAGCGGCGGCCACGTACAGATTGATCATGCGATTGACTGAACTGGACAATATTGACCCGACAGGATCATAATAATTATAAGAAGCCAAAATGCAGACTGTTTTGGCTTCTTATTTTTTTGCCATACCTGTCCCCTCAATAAAACTATTCTCATATACATTCCCTTCCCGTCCCGTATTTCGTTCCGTGTACAGTTCCATATCACGCAGTTCCACATCCGCGAAATATATTGGTCACCCCATATTCCTTATGCTATAATATCCAGAGAAATTCATACATTTTTACATCGTATGAAAATGATTGGTCCCGGTTTTCCGGGGATACATTGCTGGCAGGAACGCAGCTGCCGCCGTCGGCGGACAGCGCACAGGGGAGGAAAAATACATGATAAAGCTGCTTATCGTAGAGGATGAGCTGATAACCAGGCGCGGCCTGATGCGGCATGTCCCGTGGAAAAAAATAGGCGTGGATGCCGTGGAAACGGCGGAAAATGCAGATGAAGCTTTCGGGATATGCGCCAGATGGCAGCCGGATATTGTGCTTTCCGATATTAAGATGAGGGGCATGGATGGTATCGAGATGTGCAGACAGCTGCGCAGCCTTTTGCCGGACTGCCAGATTATTTTTGTCAGCAGCTATTCCTACAAGGAGTATCTGAAGGCCGCTATTGAGCTGGGGGCGATACAGTACGTGGAAAAGCCCGTGGTTTTGGAGGAATTAATCGGGGCGGTGGAAAAAGGCATCGAAAGAATTGCTCAGATTAAAAAGCAGAAGGCGTTGCAGGACAGCTATACGGAGAGCATGGATTTTTTGAAGAGGGAGGCTTTGTTTTCCCTGCTTTCCACGCCGGAGGATGTAAAAAAGCTGGAATGTCAGCTGCGCCGGAGCGGCCTTTGGGACAGCGGGGATACCCGGATGCGCATCGGGATTGTAAAGCTGGCGGGAACGGTGGACGACACCGGGGAGTTTGTCCGCTTCTACCGGGAAAAACTGCAGATATTTATGGCTGAAGAACAATTCTATTGTAATATGGATTTCCACGACAACAGAACGCTGATTTTGCTGGCAACCGGCACGAAGTCCATGCTGGACAGGGATGGAGAACTGATTCGTGCCCTCTGTGTACTGGCCATGGAATCCAAAGGGGAATACCGTCATTTCCTCGCTGTGGGAGCTATGGTGGAGGAACCCGGAAAGCTGTATGCATCCTATCAGTCCGCCTGCCAGTCGGCAGGATGCCTTTCCTATAAGGGCTTTGCCTCCTTTGCATTTTGTGGGGAAGCGCCGGCCGATCGGTATTTTGAGGTGGAAAAGGATCAGGAGGAGGCCTTTGTGGGCGCGCTTTCCAGGCGGGAGAAGGAGGAAGCCATCCGTATTCTGGAGCAGATTTATGCACAGCTTATAACAGAAAAGGCCGCGTTGAACAGCTCGGTAAAAAATATGTATTTCCTGCTTTACAGCCATATCCAACAGCTGGAAAAGGAACTGCTGACAGGAGAAGGAAGGGAACGCCGGGAATCCGGACGTTTCTGGGACAACGCGCAGACATTGGAAGAGCTGCACACCTTTGTTGCCGCCCGGGCCATGGAAGCTATTGAAGCAAGGGAAAGGGAAGGTACCGGAGGAAATGCGGTGATTTTCCAGGTAATTGAAGTGATGAAGCAGCGGTATTCAGACAAAAGCCTGTGTATTAAGGATCTGGCGGATGCCGTATACCTCACGCCCTCCTATCTGTCCGGTCTTTTTAAAAGGAGGACCGGAACCACCATCAACCAGTATTTGACCAACATGCGGATTGACCAGGCCAAGAAGCTGCTGCGTGACAACAGCCTGAAGCTGTATCATGTGGCGGATCTTGTGGGCTATGAGGATGCCGCCTATTTTGCCAGGATTTTCAAGGCGCAGACAGGAATGACGCCCTCAGAATATAAGGAGAATAAGAACCTGTGAAAAAAATATGGTCCCGGATGAAAAATTATTTCAAACGCCTGCCCATGCGGATTAAGCTTATCGTATCCTTTTCCGGCCCTATGATCCTGATTTTTATTCTGCTGCTTTCCTGCAGCTATATGCTGATTGAGAAAAGATACGAAGCGCAGATTATCTATTCCGCAGATCAATCCTTTGAACAGGCGGTCAACTTTCTGGAGAGCCATCTGCAGAATATGAATTATATTTTGGAGCTTGTGGGTGCGGATCGGGAGCTGCAGGACATGCTGGAGGAGGGAAATTACCTTACCAGACAGGAAGCGGGCGATCAGTGGAGGGATTACTGGAGGATCAATGATATTATGACCTCGCTGGAGCTTTCCAATAAAATGTACCAATGTGGAATTTATGTGCCTGACAGCCTTGTTTACGCCTATAACAGATACCATTTTTTCCCGGAATCCGATTTGCAGAAGAAACCGTATTATGAGGAAATGTGCGGCCGAATCAATCAGGGGCTGTTGTATTTCACAGGGCTTGAAAGAAGCGGCCCGGAGCTGGTGGGAGAGAAGCAGCTGCGTGTGGCAATGCTGAAGAAAATATACGGAGAGGCGGGAAGCGGCAGCTCCTGTATCGCAAGGGTGAGTGTTTCCAGTGATGAACTGGAACGGATTGTGGCGAATTCGGATGTTACGCAGAAGGGAATCAGTTACCTCATTAATCAGAGAGGGGAAATTCTGGCGGCATCCAGTCAGGAAAATCTGGATGAGCTGTCCGGAAAAGGAAGCCTTCCCGGCCATGGCAGGAATTCCTCATGGCAGGAGCTGCGGATGGGAGGAAGCGCCTATCTTTACCGTCAGAGAAAGCTGGAGCAGGCGGAATGGACGCTGGTTTCCATCATTCCCAGACAGGATTTTTACAGGCAGACTTATTTAATGGGGATGACGCTTATCTTTTTTTCCGTGCTGATTGTGCTTTCCATCTTTCTGATTTCCTGGCTGTTGGGAAAATATTACTCAAAGCGTCTGGTAACGCTGAATACGAAGATGAAACAGGTACAGGATGGGCAGCTTTCTTTGGAAATACCGGAAGAGGAAAGCGATGAAATCGGCGAGCTGTTCCGCAGCTTCAGTTATATGACCAAGGAGCTGCGCAAGCTGATGCTGGAGCAGTACCGGCTGGGTAAAAACGTGAAATCGGCCGAGCTGCGCGCGCTGCAGGCGCAGATCAATCCGCACTTTCTGTATAATACCCTGGATTTGATCAACTGGGAGGCCATGGATTACAATGCGCCGGAAATC
Organism: Eisenbergiella massiliensis; assembly: GCF_003435485.1. NCBI lineage: Bacteria > Bacillati > Bacillota > Clostridia > Lachnospirales > Lachnospiraceae > Eisenbergiella > Eisenbergiella massiliensis. The sequence goes on along the minus strand of NZ_QVLV01000002.1, from coordinate 448,137 downwards.
ATGGAGCTTGCGCAGAATCTGGCTCAGTTCTATCGGATCAGCCTGAATAAGGGAAGGCAGATCGTCAGGGTGCGGGAGGAGCTGAACCATGTACGTGCCTATGTCAGGATAGAAAATTACCATTTTGATAATGCCATCAGGCTTGAGATTGATGCGCAGGAGGGCGTGGAGGAGCTGTCCTGCATCAACATCATCCTTCAGCCCTTTGTGGAAAATGCGATTATGTACAGCATTGCCAGGGTGCCTGACATGGTGGAATGCAGAATCCGTATATCCGCGGTGACCGAAGGAAAGGATCTTATTTTTTGTATCACCGACAACGGGCTGGGGATGACTGCGGAACAGGTAGCGCATATTTTTGAGGAAAATACGTGCGAAGTAAGCCATGGCTACGGAGCCAAGAACGTGAACTTCAGGATTAAGCTGTGCTATGGGGAAGAATATGGAGTTTTCTATGAAAGCCAGGTGGGAAAGGGAACCACGGTTACAGTCCGTCTGCCCGCCCTGACCCCGGAGGAAGCGGAAAAGATTCTGTATATTGACAGTTAAAACGGAAAAAGACAACAAAATAAAAAAACGGCAAAATAAATAGCCGGCAGACGCGGCAGGAGTCCGGGGACAGGATTCCTGCCGCGTTATTTTTTGGGTTTAAGGAGGCCGGTGGCAGCAACCTTGAATGGTAAAAAAGAGCATAAAAAATGTGCTAATTTTAAATTTTTATGCAAATTACCAATGGCGAATAAAAATATAAAATAAAAATGATTGTAAAAGCAATATAATTTATAAATAAATATACAAAATGCACACAAAGCATAAAATAATCCGGTAAATCTCAGTTTTGTCATATTTCAATTTTTATCAAGGAATAATACAATACTTATATCAGCAATACGTACACAACGCGGTAGTAAAAAGTGAAATGTGTACAGAAAAGATTATGGTTCGGCCCTGGCCGGACTGTAACCAGTAAAGAAGGGGGATGGAAGTCGTGAAAGAGCGATTTAAGAACTTTGGCCATGAACTGAAAAAAAACAGGGCGCTGTTCCTCATGGCGCTGCCTGCGGTGCTCCTGGTCCTGGTCCTGTCATATCTGCCCATGTCGGGCCTGATACTGGCATTCAAGAATTACCGGTTTGACAGGGGGGTATTCGGCAGTGACTGGAATGGCCTGGAGAACTTCCGTTACCTGTTTTCATCGGGAACAGGATGGCTGATTACCAAAAACACAATTCTCTACAATCTCCTGAATCTGATTACCTCTCAGGGGCTTGCAATCATTCTTGCCATTATCATTTCTGAAATGCAAGGCAAATACTACAAGAAAATTACCCAGTCCGTTATCTTTTTTCCTTACTTTATTTCCTGGGTAATCGTCGGCGCTTTCGTCTACAACATTTTCAACTATGAAACAGGGCTTCTTAACGGCTGGCTTACTTCGCTGGGAATGGAAAAAATCAATGTCTATTCCATGCCGTGGGTCTGGCCTATCATCATCTGCTGCTTTAATGCCTGGAAGTGGTGCGGCTACAATTCCATTATTTACATAGCGGCCATTACCGGAATCGATGGAGAGTGCTACGAGGCGGCGCAGATTGACGGTGCAAATATTTTTCAGCGTATCTGGTACATTACGCTGCCCTGTATCAAGCCTACGGTAATTACCATGCTTCTTCTGCAGGTGGGCAGAATCCTGCGCGGCGATTTTGAAATGTTCTATCAAATCGTCGGAAATAACGGGCAGCTCTATAATGCAACCGATGTAATCGATACCTACGTGTTCCGTTCCCTGATGCAGAATTCCAATCTGGGAATGACGGCGGCGGCCACCTTCTATCAGTCCATTCTCTGTTTCATTATCATCATGCTGGTAAATACAGTTGTCAAAAAAATCGACGAAGATTACGCGTTGTTCTAGGGAGGGAGTGAGAAATTATGGCAGCAAAGGAACAGGTTATGGAATCCAGGAAAGTAAAAATGGGGACGGCTGCGATTGTATTCAATATAATCGGCTATATACTGGTAGGGCTTGTGGCAATCATCTGTTTATTGCCCTTTATCATGCTGATATCCGGTTCTTTTTCTTCGGAACAGGCCATCCGCTTTACCGGCTATGGACTGCTCCCCAAGGAGTTTACGTTGGAAGCATACCGGATTGTATTCAAATATCCGGAAAAAATAGCACGGGCGTACGGTGTATCCATATTTATTACGGTAACGGGAACCGTGCTGGGACTGTTTATCACTACGATGGCAGCTTATGTCATCAGCAGAAAGGACTTTAAATACCGTAATGTAATTTCCTTTTTCTTCTATTTTACGACGTTGTTTAACGGTGGAATGGTAAGCACCTACATTTTTTACATCCAGTACCTGCATCTGAAGGATAACTTACTGGCGCTTATCTTACCGGGAATGGTAAATATTTTCTATCTGCTCATCATGCGCAGCTTTGTTGCGGCGGTACCCATTGCACTGGTGGAATCCGCGAAAATAGACGGGGCGGGAGAGTTTCGGACCTTTCTCCAGATTGTCCTGCCGCTTCTGAAATCAGGGCTTGCAACCATCGGTCTGTTCATGGCGCTGGGCTACTGGAATGACTGGTACAATGCCATGCTTTACATGAACAGTTCGGAAAAATATCCGCTTCAGTACATGCTTTATGACCTGCTGCAGCAGACGCAGGCGCTGGCCAGAATCGCCAGCCAGGCGGGTATCCGGGTGGAAAGCCTGCCATCCAACACGTTGAAGCTGGCAATGGCGGTAGTGGCCACAGGGCCGATTATTCTGCTTTATCCGTTCGTACAGAAATACTTTGTTAAAGGTGTCACAATCGGCTCCGTGAAGGGCTGATGGATGATATATGAAAAAAAGGAGGGTTATAAACATGAAAAAAGCTTCTAAACTGATCTCCACGCTGCTTACGGTGGCCATGGTGGGAACACTTCTCGCAGGCTGCGGCGGCAGCAGTTCAAACACAACCACGACGGAGTCCGTTGCGGACAAGGGCACGGCTTCCACAGAGACAGCCTCATCGGGGGAAACAGGACTTGATACCTCGGAGGAGGTGGAGCTGGTAATGTACGTAGTCAGCAATGAGCCTGCAAAACAGCAGGAGCTGACGGACAACATGAATAAGATTTTTAAGGAAAAGCTGAACTGTACGCTGAAAATCAACTATATCGGCTGGGCGGAATACCCCAACAAGTATCCGCTGCTGTTCTCCTCAGGAGAAGCCTTTGATATGGCCTATGCCGCTACCTGGCTGAACTTTTCGGCGCTGGCACAGAAGGGGGCGTTCATGAATCTGGATGAACTTTGGCCCACCTATGCGCCTGATAATTTTGCCATGCAGTCGGAAACAGCCAAGCAGCAGGCTACTATCGACGGACATTATTACTGCGTTCCCACACTGCTGGCAACCTATTCCGCATACGGCCCTATGTGGCGCACTGATATTCTTGACGGAACAGACTGGGACGGCAAAATGGAAAGCTTTGAGGACATGGAAAAATACATGGATCTGGTAAAGGCCAACCGTCCTGAATTTGAACCCTACGACGTATGCTCCTCCGGTTCCGAAATGGATGACCTGTATATGTACAATAACGGGATGTATGCTATTAAGGGATCAACCAATGATTTTCTGTTTATTGATCCCATGGAAGAAAATCCCAAGCTTTTCACCTATTATGAATATGACAAAACCCCGGAATTCCTGGAAATGATGAATCGCTGGAATGAAAAAGGCTTTTTCAGCAAATCAGCCCTGTCCGATACGGATACGGAAAAAACGAAAAACGGGAAGGCAGCGCTGAAAATCCATAATGTTGATACTTTTACAGGACTGGTTATTGACAAACCGGAGTATTCCTTTGATTATGCGAATCTGGTGAAGGATGTTTCGAACCTGTCCTTTACACAGGATGCCATGGTTATTTCCAATACCTCCAAGCATCCGGAAAGGGCGTTGGCGCTCTGGAACCTGATTACTACGGACAGAGAAGCATTTGACGCATTCTTCTATGGCATCAAGGATGTTTCCTATGAACTGAATGATAAGGGCGAGGTAAAAACACTGGATCCTGACAACTATGCTGCATCCGCCATGTGGGCGGCCCGTACCACTGAACTGAACAGGGATGGCATCGGCACACCGGAGCGTACCACAGAGCTGAAAAAGGAATGGGATGCATATATTAAGGATGGCGTGGGAAGCCAGAAGTACCGTTCTTTCGTACTGGATACCTCTTCAATTGAAACGGAGTATGCGGCCTGTCAGAATGTGCATCAGCAGTACTGGTGGCCTCTGGAGCTTGGCTATACGGATCCGGTAAGCGGGCTGAAGGAATATCAGGAAAAGATGGAAGCGGCCGGTATTGAAAAGGTACGCGAGGTATTGCAGCAGCAGTTGGATGCTTATGTTGCAGGCTTAAAACAGTAAGAATTTAAAGCAATAAAGATTTAAAGCTAAGAAAAGTTTTAGTGTATAAAGGCGGCGGTAAATTTTCCGCCGCCTTTACGGGGTATTATGCCGGAAAGAAAGGGGAAAGGGATTTTTATGGAAAGAAGAGTGAAGGTATATTTGACAGATATCAGGAATGGCAGACGCCTTTCGGAAGAGACGCCGCTTGTTTTTAAAGCGGACAAACCAGGAAATGATGGTAATGAGGGACACGTCCTGAATGTATATGATCAGGTAAAGTATCAGGAAATCCTGGGTTTCGGAGGGGCTTTTACCCAGGCCGCCGCTGTGAACTATAAAAAGCTGGACGAAGCACAGAGGGAAGAGGTGCTGACTGCTTATTTCGACAGGGAAAAGGGGCTTGGCTACAGCTTCTGCCGCCTTACCATCAACAGCTGTGATTTTTCCACGGAAATGTATTCCTATGACGATACACCGGAAGATTTTGAACTGAAGGATTTTTCCATTGCCAGGGACAGGGAGGATGTGATTCCCATGGTCCATGCAGCCCGGGAAAAGGCGTCGGAACTGCTCTTGTTCGCTTCTCCCTGGAGTCCTCCGGCCTGGATGAAAACCAATGGGAAAATGGATAAGGGAGGATTCCTGCGGGCAGACTGCAGACAGGTCTGGGCGGATTATACGGCCAGATACCTTCAGGCCTATGAAAAGGAAGGAATCCCCATCTGGGGCGTTACCGTACAGAATGAGGCAAAAGCAGAGCAGGGCTGGGAATCCTGCCATTATGAGGCAGGAGAAGAACGGGATTTTGTGACAGGTTTCCTGAAGCCTGCTTATGAAAAAGCAGGATTGGGTGACAGAAAGATTTTTTTCTGGGATCACAATAAAGAGCGCGCGGTGGACAGAGGGCTGGAAACACTTTGCAATGAGCGGTCAAGAGCGGCCTTTGACGGCATAGCGGTTCACTGGTATTCCGGTGATCATTTTGGAGCGCTGGATGTTTTCCACCGCCTGTATCCGGAAAAGCTTCTTATTGCCTCCGAACAGTGCAAGGGGAGAGAGAAGCTGGCGTGGGAGTCGGGAGAGGCCTATGCCCATGATATCATAGGGGATTTGAATAACTGGGTGAGCGCGTGGGTGGACTGGAATATGCTGCTGGATGAAAACGGAGGCCCTGATCACTGGCTGGATGAGCAGCTTCAGTGGGAAAGCATCACACGGAAACGCCTGGAAAGAGGCCTGGAAATCGACTGGAAAAAGGAAGACTTCCGGAAGCTGATGGAGGAAGAGGGAATCTGGTTCGGCGAGTCGCCGCTTCTGTGTGATCATGGGGAAAAAAGCCTGCATTACGCCTCATCTTATTATTATATCGGCCATTTCAGCCGTTTTATCAAACGTGGGGCAAAGAGAATCGGCAGCTCGGTCTATACCTCGGATTTGGAAGTATGCGCTTTTCAAAATCCCGATGGCTCAATAGCCGTTGTGGCGATGAATGCATCGGAGGAAGTAAAAAAGGTGGTACTCCGGTTCCATGAAGAAATAGCGCAGACCTTTATCCCGGCGCACAGCATCGTAACCTTCATATTTTAACCGTATGTCTGGCAGGAAGAAAGCCGTTTTATCCTGCCTGACGAATACGCGCGCTTCAGCGGGCAGATAGGAGCAGAAATGGAAAATAACATGAAAATAAGAGGCGTAAATCTGGGTAACTGGCTGGTGCTGGAAAAATGGATGAGTCCAGCGCTGTTTGAAGGAACGAAGGCGGAGGACGAGGATGCGCTATGCAGGGAACTCCCCAGACAGGAGCTGATCGAAAGACTGACAGCACACAGAGGCAGTTATATTACAAGGGAAGATTTTATATACATCAGTGAGCGGGGACTGAATATGGTCCGCATACCCGTACCTCACTTTATATTTGGAGATGACCCGGTGTACTGTGAACCGTACGTGCCCTGTATTGAATATCTGGATCGTGCATTTGACTGGGCCGGTGAAACAGGCCTGCAGATACTGATTGACCTTCATACGGCGCCGGAAAGCCAAAACGGCTTTGATAACGGCGGCATCTGTGGTGTCTGTAAATGGGCGCAGAGTCCCGAACGGATTGACAGAGTACTCAAGGTGCTTGGAATGCTGGCGGAGAGGTATAAAAGCCATCCGGCGCTGTGGGGGATTCAGCTGTTGAATGAACCCATATCCGAACCGTTGTGGCAGATGATCCGTAGCAGATATCTCCCGCAGGATCCGGAAAGGGCGGCAGGCTCCTCCTTTGTACCGTTGGAGGTTTTATACGATTTTTACACCAGAGGCTATCATATGCTGCGAAGTATCCTGCCTCCGGACAAGAAAATCGTGTTCCACGATGGTTTCCGGTTTGAGGTATGGGATACTTTTTTCAGGGAAGCAGGTTTTGAAAATGTGGTGCTTGATGCGCACTGGTATCTGGGCATGGGACAGCCCGATGAAGATACGGATGAGCTTTCCTATATGAATGCCATATTAAAGGAAGACGTAAAAAAACTGAAACGAATGGAGGCAGTGGTTCCTGTAATTATAGGAGAATGGTGCCTGTCCCATAACCTGAAGCCCGGCAGAGAATATTCCGCATTGGAAAAACAGCTTTCCTACAGGCTTATCGGTGATGCCCAGCTTATGGCATGGGAATCGGCAAGCGGATATTTCTTCTGGAGCTACAAGCTGCTTTCCCAACCGGAGGGCTGGGATTTCAGGAAGTGCGTGGAAAAAGGCTGGCTGCCGGACAATCTGGAAAAAGGCTTCTGATTCCAGGCGAAGCCTGTGCCGATGATTTCCGCCTACGCTCCTTTTGAGTTCCTGCGGCTTCATTTTCCCGGGCTTTTCCGCCGGCCGGGGAAATGACCAGATGACAAAAGGTCCGGAAACAAAAATACCCGGAAACGGATTGACAAAGAAAAAAGTCTGTTATATAATGACACCGTTCATCGGAGGGTGAACCATTCGTAAGGAAATGGTAACCGGATAAGATGCTGGCTGAGATGCCTGCTTCTTATCCGGTTTTTTGTGCGGCGATTTTTAAGCGTCAGCTAAATATACATACAGAGAAAGGGAAACAGAAGATATGAAAGAAACGCAGAATTTTACAAAAGGAAATATTCTCACCTCCCTCGTCCGGTTTGCGCTGCCGGTGCTGGCGGCGTTATTTTTGCAGACGATGTACGGTGCGGTGGATATGCTGGTGGTGGGGCAGTTTGCCACGGCGGCGGATGTTTCCGCCGTTTCCACAGGAAGCTGGCTGATGCAGCTGATTACTTCGTTTGTGGTGGGGATTGCCATGGGTACGACAGTGCTTCTTGGACGGAGGCTGGGAGAAGGAAAGCCGGAAGAAGCCGGAAAAATCATCGGAGCCAGTATCGTTCTCTTTACCATCATCGGAGTGGTAATCACCTTTTTTATGGAACTGTGCGCGGTGCCTGTGGCGCAGATCATGCGTACGCCCATCGAGGCCTTTGACGCAACGGTCCTGTATGTCCGTATCTGTTCGGCCGGATCGGTTTTTATCGTTGCCTACAATGTGCTGGGCAGTATTTTCCGGGGAATCGGGGATTCAAGGATGCCGCTGGTTACAGTGGCAATAGCCTGTGTATTTAATATTGCGGGAGATTTCCTTCTGGTGGGCGTTTTCGGCATGGCGACGGCAGGAGCGGCGATTGCCACGGTTCTTGCCCAGGCGCTCAGTGTGATCATTTCCGTACTTATTATCCGGAGGCAGAAGCTTCCATTTACCTTCCGCAGAACGGATATTGTTTTTGACAGAAAAAGAATGGGAAGCGTATTCCGCCTGGGACTGCCCATTGCTTTCCAGGATCTTCTTGTGAGTATTTCCTTCCTTGCCATTACGGCAATTGTAAACTCTCTGGGAGTGATCCCTTCGGCAGGCGTGGGCGTGGCGGAGAAGCTGTGCGGATTCATTATGCTGGTGCCCTCGGCCTTTAACCAGTCTATGTCCGCTTTTGTAGCCCAGAATATGGGCGCGGGAAGAATGGATCGGGCCAAGCGCGCCCTGCTGTGCGGAATCGGAATGTCTCTTGTGGTCGGCGTGTTTATGGCCTGGCTTTCCTTCTTCCACGGGGATCTTCTGGCAGGGCTGTTCGCCAGGGATGAAGCGGTCATTGCGGCTGCCGCGGATTATCTGAAGGCCTATGCAATCGACTGCCTGCTGGTGTCCGTCATGTTCTGCATGATAGGCTATTTCAACGGCTGCGGGAAAACACTCTTCGTCATGCTGCAGGGCATTGCGGGCGCATTCGGCGTCAGAATCCCCGTGTCCCTCATCATGAGCAGAATCAAGCCGGTATCCTTGTTCAAGGTGGGCCTGGCAACCCCCTGTTCCTCTGTGGTACAGATTATATTGTGCGTTGGCTATTTTCTCCTGCTTTACCGCAGAAAACCCAAAAAAGAGGTAGTAGAGTAAGTCCTGTCAATCCGGTTCGCAGTCCTTCAGTGTAATATGCATCAACGAGGGTGTCAAATCTATTTAGCACAATGTAATCATTATCCGCCCCGGCACCCGTTAAGCTACAGGTCTGCATACAAATTCAACGTAACAGCCAGCCAATTCCCCGTCAGCGTTGCAGTGACTTCCCCGCCAAGCTTTTCCGCAAGCAGTTTCACAACAGCCAGTCCCAGCCCCGTGCTTCCCTGTGTCCTTGCGGCGTCCCCTGTATAAAAACGGTCGAACATCCGCTCCACGTCAGGGCGCGCCCCTGCTTCGACCGGATTTTCCATCCGCAGCATGATGCTCCCCTCCGGATTTTCTGAAAGGGAAATCCGGATATCCCCTGGACTGTAACGAACCGCATTGGTCAGCAGATTCTGCAGAATACGCTCCAGCATGCCCGGATCAGTACGTAAGAAAACAGATTTTTCGGGCAGCAGGATATCAGGATGTATCCCTCCGGCTTCCAGCAGAAATGCATTTTCCGTGAGAAAGTCAATGAGCAGGTTGGAGAGATTAACAGACTCTTTATGCGGCTGCAGCTGTTCGGAATTCAGGACAGAAAGCTCATAAAAGGCTTCAATAAGCTCATTCATACGGCGGGCCTTCCGAAGCGCTGTATCCGTCCTGCGCAGCTGTTCCTCTGAAAGAAAGGTGCGCTCTAACAGCTGCAGATGTCCCATAATAACGGTAAGCGGCGTGCGCAAATCATGGGAAATCCCGGCGATGGACTCCCTGAGCTGTTCCTCATGGCGCAGGGCACCCGCCGTAAGGGAGCGCTGTCTGGCATAGTGCCGGTTGATTTGCCCGGCAAGGCGCTCCAGGTCACGATCAGTGAGGGACAGCTCCAGCATTTTTTCAGTTTCGCCGTCCGCGAGCAGGGTAAGCTGCTTCGACAGATGACGGATTCCTTTTTTCAGCAGATAATATTTAGTACAGATAAAAACGAACAAAATACCGAAAAAAACGATGTAAAGACCGATGGCGTCCGCCCCCTTCCTCCCTGCGGTTTAAACTGCCCCAGCCCCAAAATTCTCCAGGCGGCGGCTGCAGGATATCCATAACTTTTCAATTACACTTTACAGTCACGTATCTTATTTCAGTTCACATCTCCTGAAAGCGCCCCAGGCCGCGGGAATCAGCACTGCATACCAGATCAGCGCCACCATCAGCCCTTCCGGATAGAACCAGTCCGATAACACGACAGCCTCCCTGATCTGGAAGGTGGGAAGAAAACGGACAGGAAATCCCAGCATCATGCCATAACCTAAGTAAAGAGCAAGCGTAAAGGTAACCAGGGCGGCAGCGGCAACGGATTTCGCCATGTCCCTCAGCCGGAAGCAGCAGAGCAGCGGCAGCAGGAAAAATGCGCTGTTTTGCAGAAGGGAATAAACCAGGGTTCTCAACACTGTCTGTAGAAATATGCCGCCGTCCGGAAGGCCAAAACGGGACAGCTCCCGCAGACAGCCCGCGGCTGGATAAATAAAAGCAGGCAGATTAAAGGCTGGAAGCAGCACCACGAGCCTGGCGGCAAAGATATGGGAACGTGAATGTCCGGCGGTGATTTCCCGGTCAATTGTCCGGCAGGAAAACTCCTGTCCCAGGAGAAAGGCGAGCAGGCAGGAAAGCAGGATCAGCAGAAAAGTGGAATCATAAATCATGCTGTTCCATATATCCGTTAAAGTTTTTGGCTCGCCGCCCGGATTCCCCGGGGAATCAATAAGATAGGTATCCGCCATAAGAAAACCAAGAACGAAAACAGCCAGTGTACTTATTTGGTAAATCCGGTTCCTGAACAGCTGATACCGTTCCATTTTTATCAGATTAAGCATAGCAACCTCCCTATTTTAAATCGGCATGACAGAATATAATGCCCGCGCCCGCAAAGCAGAGGAAAACCCAGGCAGCATCCACAAAAACAAGCTGTGTGAAGGGTATGGCCAGCTGTCCCAAAGAGAGGAAGCGAAGCTGCCCCATGGGAATAAAAGGCGCCAGAAGCTGTGCATCGGGCAAGTTGAGCAGAAAAATCATCAGAAAAAAGGCGCTCATTCCCAGGGAAAGTGTTTTCCCCACATCCCGGCAGACAAAAGCCAGGAAAAAGGGAAGGCTTCCCATGGCGCATACGGCCATAAAGATAACGCCTGCCTCAGCCGCCGGCCGGACAGTGGCTGGAAAACAGCTTCCCCCGAAGAAAAGATGTCCCCAGAGAGCCGCAGCAAATAGCGGCGCTGTCAGGATACAGCAGGATGCGGCGAGAAAAACAATTCCTTTTGCAAGAAACAGGGAAAGCCTCTTGTGTCCGGCAGCCACGGCGGCATGTAAGGTCCGGTTCTCAAAATCCACCCCCACAAAGAGCGGGCATAATATTATGCTGAGAAAATAAAGCAGCGGCGTATTGAACAGTGCGCCGGAAAAGCAGTCTGCCGCAGATGCGGGCAGCTTCCGGTCAAGCATCATCACGCTTCCCAGCAGCAGGGAAAAGACGAGCAGCCCGGGAAAGCTTTTCTGATGTACAAGCTTATACAACTCAGCCTTCAGCAGCTGTGCCATGTCGTCCCCCTCCTATCCTGTTTAGAAAATATTCTTCCAGAGTATCTCCCTCCTGCTGCAGTCCGGTAACAAGGATTCCGGCATCCGACAGGATCTGCGCCGCCAGTTCCGGCTCATCCGTATGCTCGTACAGGCGGATGCTTCCGTCGGGCATAAGCTGCATCTCTTCCGTATCCAGCTTTTGCTCCAGAAGAAGAAGGGCCTTCTGCGGGTCCTTTGTGCGGATGGAAAGACAGCGTTTACAGCGTTCGTCCAGTTCCCTGTCCGTAAGCTCTTCTATAATGCGTCCCCTGTCAATCAGGATAAAATGGGAAGCCGTCTGATAAAGCTCCTCCAGGATATGGCTGGATACGAGAATGGTTATGCCGTATTCCCGGTTCAGCTGGCCCAGCAGCCTTCTGATTTCCACAATGCCGGCGGGATCGAGGCCGTTGACAGGCTCATCCAGAATCAGGAACTCGGGAGTGCTTAACAGTGCAAGGGCGATCCCCAGACGCTGCCTCATTCCCAGGGAAAAATTCCGGGCCTTTTTCTTTCCGGTATCCTGAAGGCCTACGGTTTTCAGACAGCCGGGGATGATGCTTTTGTCGGGAATTCCTCTCTGGATTCTCTGAACCTCCAGATTCTGCGCCGCGGTAAGATTGGGGTAGAGGGCGGGTGTTTCGATCATGCAGCCGATGCGCCTGCGCTGCTCCTGCAGCCCGGACGGCGTGCTTTTCCCCCATAAGGAAAGTTCCCCCTGCGTGGGAAAGGAAAGTCCGGTAATCAGCCGCAGAAGCGTGGTTTTCCCCGCGCCGTTCTGGCCGATGAAGCCATAGATTTCCCCTTTTTCCAGCCGCAGGCTGACATGATCCAAAGCGGTGGTATGTTTATATTTTTTTGTCAGTGCGTTTGTTTCCAAAACAGCAGTATTCATAGCGTCAGCTCCTTTCTAATCCCAAGTCTAAGGCGAAAGGTTAAAGAATTTCTTAAGTGGACCGGGAAAATATTAAAAAAAGAATAAAGCCGAAGGTTTTTTCCCTTCAGCTTCTATGTAAGCGGTAGCCGATACCCCAGATAGTATCAATATATTCCTCATCGGGGGAGAGCGCCTTCAGTTTATTTCTCAGGTTGCTGATATGGACGTTAAGCGTATTGTCTTCACTGAGATATTCACAATCCCAGACGCTTTCAAACAGATTGGCCTTGGAAAAAATCTTGTCCGGATATTGCAGAAGAAGCTCCAGTATCCGGTATTCCTTGGCCGTCAGGGAAAGCTCGGCGTCCTTTATAAAAGCGGTATTTTTATCCTCGTCCAACAACAGTTCACCGCAGCGCAGCCGCCGCTCAGGCTTTGCGCTCAGCGCGGCTCGCCGCAGATTGCTTTCAATACGGGCCAGCACCTCCTCCAGATCAAAAGGCTTGGTCACATAGTCATCGGCGCCGGAGCGCAGAAGGTCTATTTTATTGCGGGTGGTTCCTTTGGCGGAAATGATGATGACGGGAACGGCCCAGCCGGCGCGTATGTCCGTCAGTACCTGATCACCGCTGCGGTAGGGCAGCATGAGATCAAGAAGAACCAGATCCGGCCTGTATTCCTGCAGAACCTCAGGAACATGCAGCCCATTATATAAGCAGGAGGCCTGATATCCGTTTTCCAGCAAAAATTCGGATAAAAGCCCGCTGATTTCCAAATCATCTTCAATAATCAGTATCCTCGCCATTCCTTTTCCTTTCCCGCAATGCGCGCCGCAGTCCGGCACTTCTGAATCACTTTCTTACAGACAGTTACCATTTTACAACAATTTACGCGCCGGGACAACCTGCCCCGAAGCTGCATAAGCCAAAACCGCGTTACCTGCGGCACAGGCGTGGAACCGCAGGATGGATGAAAACGGCCATTCCCCACTATTTTACATTTGACTGGGACTGGAGAAAAACGTATCATGATTACAGATTCTCATTCAAAAACTGACATTGAAACAGCATAAGCACCAGGCGGCGAAACGACTGATTATAAGATGTAAGCCTGCCTGGGCAAAATTGAAGGCAAACAGAAATTGGAAGCACACAGGAGGACGATAGTTGGAAGAAAAGAAAAAGGACAGCCTATGCGGCGGCGCCTGCCCCTGCCCAAGAACGAAATGTGAGCGTTACGGCGATTGTGAAAGCTGCAGAAAGAAACACACGAAAAGCGCCCCCTACTGCGAAAGAAAGAAGGGAAAAGCGCCGGCCCGCAAAGCTGCAGAAAAGAAGGGCCGGCGGGCTGAGGGGACGCAGACATTATAAGGTAAGTACGGCAACGGTCCGGTTTCCAGAAATTTTGCCGTCCGTTGTGATATTTCCTCAAGAAAACGTAGTTAATATATGAAGGCTCGCAGCAGTTAATCCGACAAGATGCCTGTTGCGGCCGGAATACATAGGTCTGCCTGCCTGAATGGCGGCAGAATGAGGGAGAAGGCAATGGATGATGAAAAAATTATAGAACTGTTCTGGGAACGTTCTGAGCAGGCCATTTCTGAAACTGCGGATAAATATGGGGGCATCTGCCGGAAAATCGCATGGAATATCCTGGGAAATGAAGAGGATACGCAGGAGTGTGTGAACGATACCTATCTGGGAGCCTGGAACAGCATCCCGCCCCGGCGTCCGGGAGCGCTGCGGGCCTATCTATGCAGAATTGCCCGGAATCAGGCGATAAAAAAATACCGGCTCAATACGGCGGCGAAAAGAACCTGTGAGCTGACCTGTGTGCTGGAGGAACTGGAAGACTGCATTCCCGCGCCGTCCTCCTGGGAGGTGGAGGATCAGATCGAGGCCAGAGAGCTTGCAGGGTATCTGGAGGAATTCCTGGATACCCTGAAGGAGCGTGACAGACTGGTTTTTCTGCGCCGATACTGGTTTGCCCAGCCGGTAAAAAGTATCAGCAGGGAATGCGGCGTCACGGAGCATCATGCGGCGGTGATTCTGGAACGGAGCCGTAAAAAACTGAAATGCTTTCTGGAGGAAAGAGGTGTGCGGATATGAAATCTGAGCTTTTGTGGGATGCAATGGGGCATATTGACGAATCACGTATTGAAGAGGCGCTGTGTCAGCCGGAGGACAGGCCGGCAGGAAAGAAAAGAAAGAAGAGCAGACTGAAAAAAGGGATCGCGTCTGCAGCCGCGGCTGCGCTTGTCATCATGGTGGGGACTCCCCTGCTGGCTGCGGAAAGTCCGGCTTTTTACCAGGCCCTTTATTCGGTTTCTCCTTCTGCGGCACAGTTCTTTATTCCGGTCAGGGAGGCATGTGTTGATAATGGGATACGGATGGAAGTGGAATCCGCCGGCCTGGAAGGAGATACTGCCAGGATTTATGTTTCCCTTCAGGATCTGGAAGGAGACCGAATCGATGAAACGACGGATCTTTTTGACAGCTATGCCATCAGACGCAGCTTTGACAGTGTTGGTACCTGCAGCAGAGTCGCCTATGATGAAGAAAACAGAAAAGCCACTTTCCTTATAGAGATAACAGCCATGGGCGGCAGTGACATCAAAGGCGGCAAAATCACTTTTTCCGTAAGGGAATTCATCAGCGGCAAAACTGCCAGGGAAGACATTCCCTTAGAACTGAAGCCTTCGGACCTTGCACAGCGTGAGATTACCGGAGTGCTGACCGATCCTGTGATTACGGGCGGCAGCTATTCCTGGGAGGCACAGCAGGACTTCGGCGTTTCCATAGAAGATGAGACTGCCATGGAAGAACTGGAGAAAAAACTACCCACTACAATGCTTGTTCCCGGAGAAAGCCTGTATTCCCCCATGGAAAACATGGATATTTCAGCGGCCGCCTATATGGACGGCATGCTGCATATTCAGCTCCGTATGAAGGAATCGTTAACGCTTGATCCACACGGTTTCGTTTATCTGATGAATGAAAAAGGGGAACGCATCGATTCTTATTGCGCTGTTTATTTTGCAGAGCATACGGAATCCAATGACCTGCGCGTGGACTATGACGAGATGATGTTTAAGATCCCGAAGGAGGCGCTGGAAGAATACCGGCTGTACGGAAGCTTTTACACGGCAGGAAGAAATGTAAAGGGTGACTGGAGAGTTACCTTTTCCCTTTAAATATCAGACTACTGCAGGAGCTGTCGGACAGACCGGTTGATGCCGCCTGCGGATACCCTCCGGCTGGCCACATATTTCCCGGATGGCCCGCATGACGTATTTTCCGGTGGTGTGTTTTGGGCGGATATGATATAATGTCGTCGAAGACGACATTATATCTGCGCATTCTGGTTTCTGCGCTTGCCGCAGAAATCCAGGCGCTAAATTCCGCCGGAGGCTCATATCCG